>NZ_CP099760.1:5157500-5342500 GCF_040760005.1 Pseudomonas sp. stari2 | reverse complement strand
GCACGCAGGAGGTCAGCGGTTCGATCCCGCTTGGCTCCACCACTACTGCTTCTGAAGTTTGAAAGCTTAGAAATGAGCATTCCATCAGATGATGATGAATGTTGATTTCTAGTCTTTGACTAGATCGTTCTTTAAAAATTTGGGTATGTGATAGAAAGATAGACTGAGATCCACTTTCACTGGTGGTGATCAGGCTAAGGTAAAATTTGTGAGTTCTCTTAGTTGAGAAATTCGAATTTTCGGCGAATGTCGTCTTCACAGTATAACCAGATTGCTTGGGGTTATATGGTCAAGTGAAGAAGCGCATACGGTGGATGCCTTGGCAGTCAGAGGCGATGAAAGACGTGGTAGCCTGCGAAAAGCTTCGGGGAGTCGGCAAACAGACTTTGATCCGGAGATGTCTGAATGGGGGAACCCAGCCATCACAAGATGGTTATCTTGCACTGAATACATAGGTGCAAGAGGCGAACCAGGGGAACTGAAACATCTAAGTACCCTGAGGAAAAGAAATCAACCGAGATTCCCTTAGTAGTGGCGAGCGAACGGGGACTAGCCCTTAAGTGGCTTTGAGATTAGCGGAACGCTCTGGAAAGTGCGGCCATAGTGGGTGATAGCCCTGTACGCGAAAGTCTCTTAGTCATGAAATCGAGTAGGACGGAGCACGAGAAACTTTGTCTGAATATGGGGGGACCATCCTCCAAGGCTAAATACTACTGACTGACCGATAGTGAACTAGTACCGTGAGGGAAAGGCGAAAAGAACCCCGGAGAGGGGAGTGAAATAGATCCTGAAACCGTATGCGTACAAGCAGTGGGAGCAGACTTTGTTCTGTGACTGCGTACCTTTTGTATAATGGGTCAGCGACTTATTTTCAGTGGCGAGCTTAACCGAATAGGGGAGGCGTAGCGAAAGCGAGTCTTAATAGGGCGTCTAGTCGCTGGGAATAGACCCGAAACCGGGCGATCTATCCATGGGCAGGTTGAAGGTTAGGTAACACTGACTGGAGGACCGAACCGACTACCGTTGAAAAGTTAGCGGATGACCTGTGGATCGGAGTGAAAGGCTAATCAAGCTCGGAGATAGCTGGTTCTCCTCGAAAGCTATTTAGGTAGCGCCTCATGTATCACTGTAGGGGGTAGAGCACTGTTTCGGCTAGGGGGTCATCCCGACTTACCAAACCGATGCAAACTCCGAATACCTACAAGTGCCGAGCATGGGAGACACACGGCGGGTGCTAACGTCCGTCGTGAAAAGGGAAACAACCCAGACCGTCAGCTAAGGTCCCAAAGTTATGGTTAAGTGGGAAACGATGTGGGAAGGCTTAGACAGCTAGGAGGTTGGCTTAGAAGCAGCCACCCTTTAAAGAAAGCGTAATAGCTCACTAGTCGAGTCGGCCTGCGCGGAAGATGTAACGGGGCTCAAACCATACACCGAAGCTACGGGTATCACGCAAGTGATGCGGTAGAGGAGCGTTCTGTAAGCCTGTGAAGGTGAGTTGAGAAGCTTGCTGGAGGTATCAGAAGTGCGAATGCTGACATGAGTAACGACAATGGGTGTGAAAAACACCCACGCCGAAAGACCAAGGTTTCCTGCGCAACGTTAATCGACGCAGGGTTAGTCGGTCCCTAAGGCGAGGCTGAAAAGCGTAGTCGATGGAAAACAGGTTAATATTCCTGTACTTCTGGTTATTGCGATGGAGGGACGGAGAAGGCTAGGCCAGCTTGGCGTTGGTTGTCCAAGTTTAAGGTGGTAGGCTGAGATCTTAGGTAAATCCGGGATCTTAAGGCCGAGAGCTGATGACGAGTTGCCTTTAGGCGACGAAGTGGTTGATGCCATGCTTCCAAGAAAAGCTTCTAAGCTTCAGATAACCAGGAACCGTACCCCAAACCGACACAGGTGGTTGGGTAGAGAATACCAAGGCGCTTGAGAGAACTCGGGTGAAGGAACTAGGCAAAATGGCACCGTAACTTCGGGAGAAGGTGCGCCGGTGAGGGTGAAGGACTTGCTCCGTAAGCCCATGCCGGTCGAAGATACCAGGCCGCTGCGACTGTTTATTAAAAACACAGCACTCTGCAAACACGAAAGTGGACGTATAGGGTGTGACGCCTGCCCGGTGCCGGAAGGTTAATTGATGGGGTTAGCTAACGCGAAGCTCTTGATCGAAGCCCCGGTAAACGGCGGCCGTAACTATAACGGTCCTAAGGTAGCGAAATTCCTTGTCGGGTAAGTTCCGACCTGCACGAATGGCGTAACGATGGCGGCGCTGTCTCCACCCGAGACTCAGTGAAATTGAAATCGCTGTGAAGATGCAGTGTATCCGCGGCTAGACGGAAAGACCCCGTGAACCTTTACTATAGCTTTGCACTGGACTTTGAATTTGCTTGTGTAGGATAGGTGGGAGGCTTTGAAGCGTGGACGCCAGTTCGCGTGGAGCCATCCTTGAAATACCACCCTGGCAACTTTGAGGTTCTAACTCAGGTCCGTTATCCGGATCGAGGACAGTGTATGGTGGGTAGTTTGACTGGGGCGGTCTCCTCCTAAAGAGTAACGGAGGAGTACGAAGGTGCGCTCAGACCGGTCGGAAATCGGTCGTAGAGTATAAAGGCAAAAGCGCGCTTGACTGCGAGACAGACACGTCGAGCAGGTACGAAAGTAGGTCTTAGTGATCCGGTGGTTCTGTATGGAAGGGCCATCGCTCAACGGATAAAAGGTACTCCGGGGATAACAGGCTGATACCGCCCAAGAGTTCATATCGACGGCGGTGTTTGGCACCTCGATGTCGGCTCATCACATCCTGGGGCTGAAGCCGGTCCCAAGGGTATGGCTGTTCGCCATTTAAAGTGGTACGCGAGCTGGGTTTAGAACGTCGTGAGACAGTTCGGTCCCTATCTGCCGTGGACGTTTGAGATTTGAGAGGGGCTGCTCCTAGTACGAGAGGACCGGAGTGGACGAACCTCTGGTGTTCCGGTTGTCACGCCAGTGGCATTGCCGGGTAGCTATGTTCGGAAAAGATAACCGCTGAAAGCATCTAAGCGGGAAACTTGCCTCAAGATGAGATCTCACTGGAACCTTGAGTTCCCTGAAGGGCCGTCGAAGACTACGACGTTGATAGGTTGGGTGTGTAAGCGCTGTGAGGCGTTGAGCTAACCAATACTAATTGCCCGTGAGGCTTGACCATATAACACCCAAGCAATTTGACTACTCGAAAGAGCATCAGATTGCGGTGTGTGAAGACGCAATGAACCGAAAGTTCGATGCTCACAAAACACCGAAAACTATCCCATACCCAATTTGCTGAAGCGAGGCCAGCCGGCCACGAGTCAGTACCCGAATTTCTTGACGACCATAGAGCGTTGGAACCACCTGATCCCATCCCGAACTCAGAAGTGAAACGATGCATCGCCGATGGTAGTGTGGGGTTTCCCCATGTGAGAGTAGGTCATCGTCAAGATTAAATTCCGAAACCCCAATTGCGAAAGCAGTTGGGGTTTTGTTTTGCCCGCAGGAAAGTTCGTACAGCATTCTCGGACGCCTTGCGGCTGCCTCCAAGTTAAGTCAAGGCTTCTACGACCTTAAAGCTTTTCGTCAGCGCGCGATTGGCAGCTATTTACGCTTGGGTAGTGGAATTTAATGATCGGCTCTCCAGGGCGCCTCTGAGAGGGCTGGCAGCCTTGTGGTGCTGTTTGGATGGCGTCGCGTGGGAAGGGCCAGTCACTGGGTTCTACCAGCCTTTTCTGTGCCGGGATGCATTGCAATAGTTTTTGCAGGCAATGCGGGCGTCATCGAGCGGCTCAGGTCGAGGTGTCAGTGATTAACAGGCTGTCCCTGAGTCTGTCCCGACGGGCTGCTTTGGGGAGGGGGCGAAGTTGTCGCGTAGAGATGGGGATATTATCCCAGACAGCAAAAAGCCCGCAGTTAACGGGCTTTAGGGATGCTTCATAGACGCTGGTAGTCGTCTATCTACTGCTTGTGTGGTGCCCCGAGGGAGACTCGAACTCCCACTCCTTTCGAAAACGGATTTTGAATCCGCCGCGTCTACCAATTCCGCCATCAGGGCTCAATGGCGGCGAAGTATAGAGAGGTCCCTACCGTTGGTCAATCACGTTTCATGGTCAATTTTCGATATTTCCGCTAGACTTTCCGGCCCTGCTAGACGAACTCCATCATGCGCGTTGCTGACTTTACCTTCGAGCTTCCTGATTCGCTGATCGCCCGCCACCCTTTGGCCGAGCGTCGCGGTAGCCGCCTGTTGACCCTGGATGGGGTCAGCGGCGCCCTGGCACACCGTCAATTCACTGATCTGCTTGAGCATCTGCGCCCGGGCGATCTGATGGTGTTCAACAATACCCGGGTGATTCCGGCACGGCTGTTCGGCCAGAAGGCGTCCGGCGGCAAGCTGGAAATCCTCATCGAGCGCGTGCTCGACACGCACCGCGTGCTGGCCCATGTGCGTTCCAGCAAGTCGCCGAAACCGGGTTCAAGGATCCTTATCGACGGTGGTGGCGAGGCCGAGATGCTGACGCGTCACGATGCGCTGTTCGAGCTGGGTTTCTCTGAGGAAGTGCTGCCGCTGCTCGACCGCGTCGGGCACATGCCGCTGCCTCCTTATATAGATCGCCCGGACGAAGGTTCGGATCGCGAGCGTTATCAGACCGTTTACGCCGAGAGGCTGGGCGCGGTGGCTGCGCCGACCGCCGGGCTGCACTTCGACCAGACGCTGATGGAGGCGATTGCCGCCAAGGGCGTCGAGACTGCATTCGTCACGCTGCACGTTGGCGCTGGTACTTTCCAGCCAGTGCGGGTCGAGAAGATCGAAGATCACCACATGCACACCGAGTGGCTGGAAGTCGGCCAGGATGTGGTCGATGCCGTTGCCGCCTGCCGCGCCCGTGGTGGTCGGGTAATTGCCGTGGGCACCACCAGCGTGCGTTCGCTGGAAAGCGCCGCCCGCGATGGCGTGCTCAAGCCGTTCAGCGGCGATACCGACATCTTTATCTACCCGGGCCGGCCGTTCCATGTGGTCGATGCCTTGGTGACCAATTTCCATTTGCCCGAATCCACGCTGTTGATGCTGGTTTCGGCGTTTGCCGGTTACCCGGAAACCATGGCCGCCTATAAGGCCGCCGTGGACAACGGTTACCGCTTTTTCAGCTACGGTGATGCGATGTTCATCACCCGTAATCCCGCACCGACTGCCCCTGAACAGACAGGCCCAGAGGAAACAGAATGAGTCGCGAATGTCGCATGTCCTTTGAACTCCTGGCCACCGATGGCAAGGCCCGTCGTGGTCGCCTGACCTTCCCCCGTGGCACCGTCGAGACCCCGGCCTTCATGCCGGTGGGCACTTACGGCACGGTCAAAGGAATGTTGCCGCGTGATATCGAGGCGATTGGCGCGGAAATCATTCTGGGCAATACCTTCCACCTGTGGCTGCGCCCGGGCACCGAAGTGATCAAGGCTCACGGCGACCTGCACGACTTCATGCAGTGGAAAGGCCCGATCCTCACCGACTCCGGCGGCTTCCAGGTGTTTAGCCTCGGCGCCATGCGAAAGATCAAGGAGGAGGGCGTGACCTTCGCCTCCCCGGTCGACGGCTCGAAAGTGTTCATGGGCCCTGAAGAATCGATGCAGGTCCAGCGTGACCTGGGCTCGGACATCGTAATGATCTTCGACGAATGCACCCCGTATCCGGCCGACGAAGACGTTGCCCGTGTTTCCATGGAGCTGTCGTTGCGCTGGGCTCAGCGTTCGAAGAATGCCCATGGCGACAACACCGCTGCGCTGTTCGGTATCGTTCAGGGCGGCATGCACCAGGACCTGCGCATGCGTTCTCTGGAAGGCCTGGACAAGATCGGCTTCGACGGTCTGGCCATCGGCGGCCTGTCGGTGGGCGAGCCCAAGCACGAAATGATAAAGGTGCTGGATTATCTGCCAGGCATGATGCCGGCTGACAAACCTCGTTACCTTATGGGCGTTGGCAAACCGGAAGATCTGGTTGAGGGTGTGCGCCGCGGTGTGGACATGTTCGATTGCGTGATGCCAACCCGTAATGCCCGCAATGGGCATCTGTTCATTGATACAGGCGTGCTGAAGATCCGTAACGCGTTCCATCGCCATGATGATTCGCCGCTGGATCCGACCTGCGATTGCTATACCTGCCAGAACTTCTCGCGTGCTTATTTGCATCATCTGGACAAGTGCGGCGAAATGCTCGGCAGCATGCTCAATACCATCCACAATTTGCGCCATTATCAGGTGCTGATGGCTGGTTTGCGCGAGGCTATTCAACAGGGTACATTGGCCGCCTTTGTCGATGCCTTCTACGCCAAACGCGGGCTTCCCGTTCCGCCTTTGGACTGAGTTTTCTGACCCCAAGATTCAACATTTGCAACTGGAGTGCTAAATGAGCTTTTTTATCTCTAATGCCATGGCTGACGCGGCTGCACCGGCAGCAGCCGGCCCAATGGGTGGCGGCTTCGAGTGGATTTTCCTGGTTGGCTTCCTGGTCATCTTTTACCTGATGATCTGGCGTCCACAGGCCAAGCGCGCCAAAGAGCAGAAGAACCTGCTGAGCAGCCTGGCGAAGGGTGACGAAGTGGTTACCACCGGCGGCATCGCCGGCAAGATCACCAAAGTGGCCGACGACTTCGTGGTTCTGGAAGTTTCCGATACCGTGGAAATGAAGTTCCAGAAGGGCGCCATCGCCGCCACGCTGCCAAAAGGCACGCTGAAAGCGATCTAAGGTTCCAACTTCTACTCAATCGACGGGGCGCGCAAGGCGCCCCGCGTTCATAACGGGCGGCGTGATGCTGAACAAATATCCTCTGTGGAAATACATTCTGATCCTGGCGGTGCTGGCGATCGGTCTGATTTATTCCGCTCCCAATCTATACCCCGATGACCCGGCCATTCAGATCAGCGGCGCCAGCACGGCCCTGCAGGTCAATCAGTCCGATCTGGATCGCGTGAGCACGGCGCTCAAGGAATCCGGGATCAACGTCAAGGCATCGAGCCTGGCTGCGAACGGCAAGGGCGGTCTGATCCGTCTGACCAAGGCTGAAGACCAGCTACCGGCCAAGGACGTTGTACGCAAGGCATTGGGTGATGACTACGTCGTCGCACTTAACTTGGCACAGACCACCCCGCAATGGCTGCGCAGTGTGGCCGCGCACCCGATGAAGCTCGGTCTGGACTTGTCCGGTGGTGTGCACTTCCTGCTGGAAGTGGACATGGAAAAAGCCCTCGATGCACGCCTGAAAGTTTATGAAGGCGACGTCAAGAGCCTGCTGCGCAAAGAAAAACTGCGCTATCGCAGCCTGCCGCAACTGGGCGGTGCCATTCAGTTGGGTTTCAGCGATGCTGACTCCCGCGAGCAGGCCCGTGCGCTGATCCGCAAGAATTTCAACGATTTCGACATTGTTCCGGCCGACCTCAACGGTCAACCGGTGCTGCGTCTGGCGATGACCCCGGCCAAGCTGGCGGAAATCCGTGAATACTCCATCAAGCAGAACCTGACCACGGTACGTAACCGCGTTAACGAGCTGGGTGTTGCCGAGCCGATCGTTCAGCGTCAGGGCGCCAACCGCATCGTGGTTGAGCTGCCGGGCGTGCAGGACACTGCCGAAGCCAAGCGTATCCTCGGCAAGACCGCCAACCTCGAGTTCCGTCTGGCCGCCGAACCGGGTGCTTCGAAAGCCACTTCCGAGACTTTCGAGTTCCGCGAAGGCAAGCGTCCTCCGGCACAGATCGAGCGTAGCCTGATCATCACCGGTGACCAGGTGACCGATGCCAAGGCCGGTTTCGGCGAGCACGGCACACCTGAAGTGAACATCCGCCTGGATGGCCACGGTGGCGAGCTGATGAGTCGCGCGACCCGCAGCAACGTCGGTCGCAGCATGGCGGTGATCTTCATCGAGCAGCGTCCGGTGACCACCTACGTCAAGCAGATGGTCGACGGCGTCGAGAAAGATGTTGCCGTGCAGACCTTCAAGGAAGAGAAGAAGATCATCAGCCTGGCGACCATTCAGTCGCCGTTGGGTGCGCAATTCCGTATCACCGGCCTGAACGGCCAGGGCGAGTCTTCCGAACTGGCGCTGCTGCTGCGTGCCGGTGGTCTGGCGGCTCCGATGTACTTCGCTGAAGAACGTACCATTGGCCCGAGCCTGGGTGCGGACAACATCACCAAGGGTATCGATGCATCGTTGTGGGGCATGCTGTTCGTCTCCCTGTTCATCATCGCCATCTACCGCTTCTTCGGCCTGATCGCCACCGTCGCACTTGCGGTGAACATGGTGCTGCTGCTGGCGCTGATGTCGCTGCTGGGGGCAACCCTGACCCTGCCGGGTATTGCCGGTATCGTGTTGACCATGGGTATGGCGGTCGACGCCAACGTGCTGATCTTCTCGCGTATCCGTGAAGAGATCGCCGCCGGCATGACCGTGCAGCGTGCGATCAACGAGGGCTTCGGCCGGGCATTCACCGCGATTCTCGATGCCAACCTGACCACCTTGCTGGTCGGCGGCATCCTCTTCGCCATGGGCACCGGCCCGGTGAAGGGCTTCGCAGTAACCATGTCCCTCGGGGTTCTGACTTCGATGTTCACGGCCATCATGGTCACCCGCGCGATGGTCAACCTGATCTTCGGCGGTCGTGACTTCAAGAAGTTGTGGATTTAAGGGGCTGCCATGTTACGTACAATCAACTTCATGGGCGTCCGCAACTTCGCGTTCGGCGTCACAGTGTTCCTGACCTTGCTGGCTGTTTTCAGCGTATTCCACAAGGGCATGAACTGGGGGCTGGACTTCACCGGCGGTACGCTCATCGAGCTGACCTACGAGCGTCCGGCCGACGTCACCAAGGTGCGTGAGCAGCTGAATACTGCCGGTTATCACGAAGCGGTCGTGCAGAACTTCGGTGCGACCACCGATCTGCTGGTGCGCATGCCGGGGGAAGATCCACAGCTGGGCCATCAGGTCGCGGAAGCGCTGCAGAAGGTCGGCGGTGAAAACCCGGCGACGGTCAAGCGCGTCGAGTTCGTCGGCCCGCAGGTCGGTGAAGAGCTGCGCGATCAGGGCGGCCTCGGCATGCTGCTGGCGCTCGGCGGCATCCTGATCTACCTGGCTTTCCGCTTTCAGTGGAAATTCGCGGTCGGTGCCATCGTTTCGCTGATTCACGACGTGATCGTGACCGTGGGTATCCTGTCGTTCTTCCAGATCACCTTCGACCTTACGGTGCTGGCGGCGGTACTGGCGATCATTGGTTACTCGCTCAACGACACCATCGTCGTGTTCGACCGGGTGCGTGAGAACTTCCGTGTGCTGCGCAAGGCTTCGCTGATCGAGAACATCAACATCTCGACCACCCAGACCCTGTTGCGGACCATTGCAACTTCGGTTTCCACCTTGCTGGCGATCGCGGCACTGCTGTTCTTCGGTGGTGACAATCTGTACGGTTTCTCGCTGGCGCTGCTAGTGGGTGTTCTGGCGGGTACCTACTCGTCGATCTACATCGCCAACGTGGTGCTGATCTGGCTGAATCTGTCTTCGGAAGACCTGATTCCGCCGGCCAATACCGAGAAGGAAGTCGACGACCGTCCATAACGGTCATCGCTTCCCCGGTTGTCAGTCAAAAAAGGCGCGAGTTGAACTCGCGCCTTTTTTATTGCTCCAAGGCTGGGAGAAGCGCGGGCGCGTCCCGCATGTGATGGTCAGGAGGTTCATGTGAACAAGTCGTTGCTGGTTGGTGCGGTACTGGGTGCTGTCGGTGTGACTGCCGGGGGCGCTGTTGCCACCTACAGCCTGGTTAAAAGCGGCCCTGAGTATGCGCAGGTTCTGGCCGTTGAACCGGTCAAGACACAGATCAAGACGCCACGTGAAGTATGCAAGGATGTCGCTGTGACCCGGCAGGCGCCGGTCAAGGATCAACACCAGATTCTCGGTACCGCCATCGGTGCCGTGGCGGGTGGTTTGCTGGGTAACCAGATCGGTGGCGGCACTGGCAAGAAGATTGCCACGGTAGCTGGCGCGGTCGGTGGCGGTTATGCCGGCAACAAGGTGCAGGAGGGCATGCAGAATCGCGATACCTACACCACCACCCAGACTCGCTGTAATACGGTTAATGACATCAGCGACAAGGTCGTAGGCTATGACGTCCGCTACTCGCTGGACGGCAAGGAAGGCAAAGTGCGGATGGACCGTGATCCGGGCAACCAGATTCCGGTCGACAAGGAAGGCAAGCTGATCCTGTCGCAGGCGCAGCCTGGGCAATAAGCGGTTGTAGTAAAAAAGAAGCACCCTTCGGGGTGCTTTTTTGTGCTCGGGATTTATGTGATGACAGGCATAAAAAAAAAGCACCCAGGAAGGGTGCTTTTCCGGTTTCGCGAGAGGCTTAGCGCTTCAGCGAGGCCGGCAGGTGCGGCTGGATCGCCGTCAGAACTGCCTTGAAGCATTTTGTGTTGCCGGCAACGACGTGGCCTTTTTCAAGGAAGTCGTGACCGCCGGTGAAGTCGCTCACCAGGCCGCCTGCTTCCTGAATCAGCAGCGCGCCTGCAGCCATGTCCCATTCGGACAGACCCGACTCCCAGAAGGCGTCAAAACGACCGGCGGCCACGTAGGCCAGGTCCAGGCTCGCCGAACCGGCGCGGCGGATGCCGGCAGTCTGACCAACCAGGGCGCGGAACATGCCCAGGTAGTTGTCGAGGTTGTCCATCTGGTCGTCACGGAACGGGAAACCGGTACCGAGCAGAGCGCCGTCCAGGCTGGTACGACCGCTGACACGCAGGCGACGACCGTTCAGTTGAGCGCCACGACCACGGCTGGCGGTGAATTCTTCCTGGCGAACCGGATCCAGAACAACGGCGTGTTCCAGGCGACCACGGTATTTGCAGGCAATGCTGACAGCGAAGTGAGGAATGCCGCGCAGGAAATTGGTGGTGCCGTCCAGCGGATCGATGATCCACAGGTATTCTTCGCCTTCGATGCCGCTGCCGGCGTGCATGCCGGTCTCTTCACCCATGATCGAGTGATTCGGGTAAGCCTTGCGCAGGGCGTCGATGATTTTCTGTTCGGCGGCGCGATCGACCTCGGATACGTAATCCTTGGCGTCTTTTTCGTCGACCTTGATGGTATCCAGGCGCTCGATGGAGCGGAAGATCAGTTCACTGGCGCTGCGGGCGGCGCGCAGCGCGATATTCAGCATGGGCTGCATGGATGTGTCACCTAAGGTTGTTAAAGAAAGCCGCGCATTCTATCAGAACTTTTCTTCAGGTGAAGGTCGCTGTTCGCTTTCATAGCTTAACGGTAGGCTGTTCTGTAAGATTTGCACCCCTTTCCCCAGTCCGAGAGCGCCCGCCGTGCTGCAAAACATTCGTGTCGTCCTGGTCAATACCAGCCACCCGGGAAATATCGGCGGGACCGCGCGCGCCATGAAAAACATGGGTTTGTCGCGGCTGGTGCTGGTCGACCCGCGAGTCTTTCCGCATCACGAAGCCGATGCCCGCGCCTCGGGTGCTGGTGACATCCTTGAAAATGCGCAAGTCGTCGCCACCTTGGAAGACGCCCTGGTCGGTTGCAATCTGGTACTTGGCACCAGTGCTCGCGACCGGCGCATTCCCTGGCCGCTGCTGGATCCGCGCGAATGCGGGACCAAAGTGGTCGAGGAGGCCGGGCAGGGCGCGGAAATCGCGCTGGTGTTCGGGCGTGAAGACTCCGGCCTGACCAATGACGAGCTGCAACGATGTCACTTTCACGTGCACATCCCGTCCGATCCTGAATTCAGTTCGCTGAATCTCGGGGCGGCGGTGCAGGTGTTGAGCTATGAAGTGCGCATGGCCTGGCTGGCTGCCCAAGGGCAGCCGACCAAGATCGAGAAGGAAGAAGTGGCCTCCGTGAAAAGCGCCGAGCTGGCGACCATGGATGAGCTGGAACGATTCTATGAGCACCTGGAGCAGACCCTGGTGGCCATCGAATTCCTCGATCCGGAAAAGCCTCGGCACTTGATGGCACGCCTGCGCCGGTTGTACGGACGTAGCTCGGTCAGCCGGGCGGAAATGAATATTTTGCGTGGCATCCTCACGGAAACCCAGAAAGCGGCCCGTGGCGAGCTCCTTAAGCGGAAGGATTAATGATGTTCGAGCGTTTGCGTGAAGATATCCAGAGCGTATTCCACCGAGACCCGGCGGCGCGTAACGCTTTTGAAGTCCTGACCTGCTACCCCGGCATGCATGCAATCTGGATTCATCGACTGGCCGGCATGCTCTGGCGCAACGATCTGAAATGGCTGGCGCGGCTGGTGTCGAACTTCGGTCGCTGGCTGACCGGTATCGAGATTCATCCGGGCGCCAAGGTCGGGCGGCGCTTCTTTATCGACCATGGCATGGGCATCGTCATTGGCGAAACCGCAGAAATCGGCGATGACGTCACCATCTATCAAGGCGTGACCCTTGGCGGCACCAGCTGGAACAAAGGCAAGCGCCACCCGACGCTAGGTGATGGCGTTGTGGTGGGGGCTGGCGCGAAGGTGCTAGGGCCGTTCACGGTCGGCGCTGGCGCCAAGGTCGGCTCCAATGCCGTGGTGACCAAAGCGGTGCCGCCGGGCGCCACGGTGGTAGGCATTCCGGGGCGGATCATCGTCAAATCCGATGATGAAGCCGATGCCAAGCGCAAGGCGATGGCCGAGAAAATCGGCTTTGATGCTTACGGCGTGAGCGAAGATATGCCGGACCCTGTGGCGCGTGCCATTGGTCAACTGCTCGATCACCTGCAGGCGGTCGATGGCCGTCTGGAAGGGATGTGCGGCGCGCTGAAGGATCTGGGCAGTAATTACTGTGCGAAAGATCTGCCCGAGCTGCGTGAAGAAGACTTCGCCTGCGTCAAGGGCAAGGACGAATCCAAGCTCCACTGACGCCCCGGCAGGGGCTGCTGTCGACTGGTGTGCCATTGGGCCGCAGACCCTGCTATCATTCGCGCGCTCTTTTGCGGGTAAACCCGACTAAAGCACTAGGTCTTATAGTTGACTTAAATGCTCGGGAATTGCATACTCCCGTCCATTCCGAACTCCGTGGTAATTGTCCATGCGACTGACTACAAAAGGCCGATACGCCGTGACCGCCATGCTTGATCTGGCGTTGCACGCGCAGCACGGGCCGGTGTCCCTGGCCGATATCTCCGAGCGCCAAGGCATCTCCCTGTCCTATCTCGAACAGCTTTTCGCCAAGCTGCGCCGCAGCAACCTGGTTTCCAGTGTTCGCGGTCCGGGCGGTGGCTACCAGTTGTCCCGCGACATGCAGGGCATCCAGGTCGCTCAGGTGATCGATGCGGTGAACGAATCGGTCGATGCAACAAAATGCCAGGGCCAGGGCGATTGCCATTCCGGCGACACCTGCCTGACCCATCACCTGTGGTGCGACCTGAGCCTGCAGATTCACGAATTTCTCAGCGGTATCAGCTTGGCCGACCTCGTAACTCGCCGTGAGGTGCAGGAAGTGGCCCAGCGTCAGGATCAGCGTCGTTGCAATGGCAAGGCGCCGCGCCTGGACAAGATTGAAGCGTCCGCCGTCGAATGACAGCCAGAGAGCTAGCGGCACGCCAGCCAGCCTGATTTAGGAGATAGTCCATGAAATTGCCGATTTACCTTGATTACTCTGCGACCACCCCGGTCGATCCGCGCGTTGCGCAAAAAATGAGTGAATGCCTGCTGGTCGACGGAAACTTCGGTAACCCGGCGTCCCGTTCCCACGTGTTCGGCTGGAAGGCCGAAGAGTCCGTCGAAAACGCCCGTCGTCAGGTGGCCGATCTGGTCAACGCCGACCCGCGCGAAATCGTCTGGACCTCCGGTGCCACCGAGTCCGACAATCTGGCAATCAAGGGTGCGGCACATTTCTACGCCTCCAAGGGCAAACACCTGATCACCTCCAAGATCGAGCACAAGGCTGTCCTCGACACCATGCGCCAACTGGAGCGCGAAGGTTTCGAAGTCACCTACCTCGAGCCGACCGAAGACGGTCTGATCACACCGGCCATGATCGAAGCGGCGCTGCGCGAAGACACCATCCTGGTGTCGGTGATGCACGTGAACAACGAAATCGGCACGGTCAACGACATCGCCGCCATCGGTGAACTGACCCGTTCCAAGGGCATTTTGTTCCACGTCGACGCCGCTCAGTCCACCGGCAAGGTCGACATTGACCTGCAAAAGCTGAAAGTCGACATGATGTCGTTCTCTGCCCACAAGACCTACGGTCCTAAGGGCATCGGCGCGCTGTACGTCAGCCGCAAGCCGCGTGTGCGCATCGAGGCGACCATGCACGGTGGCGGTCACGAACGTGGCATGCGTTCCGGCACCCTGGCGACCCACCAGATCGTCGGCATGGGCGAAGCGTTCCGTGTGGCCAAGGAAGACATGGCTGCCGAAAACGTGCGCATCAAGGCCCTGAGCGATCGCTTCTACAAGCAGGTCGAACATCTGGAAGAGCTGTACGTCAACGGCAGCCTGACCGCCCGCGTTCCGCACAACCTGAACCTGAGCTTCAACTACGTTGAAGGCGAGTCGCTGATCATGGCGCTCAAGGATCTGGCGGTTTCTTCCGGTTCCGCGTGCACCTCGGCGTCCCTGGAGCCTTCGTACGTGTTGCGCGCCCTGGGCCGCAACGACGAACTGGCACACAGCTCGATCCGCTTCACCTTCGGTCGTTTCACCACCGAAGAGGAAATCGATTACGCCGCGCAGAAAGTCTGCGAGGCCGTTACCAAGCTGCGCGCTCTGTCGCCGCTGTGGGACATGTACAAAGACGGCGTCGATATCTCGAAGATCGAGTGGGCGGCACACTAAACATAGAAGCCGCCGGATACGGATCCTGTAGCGACGCGGCGATTTGCGCAGCGCAGTTGCAGGGTCTCAAGAGCGGCCCTGATGAGTGAGGATTGAGAATCATGGCTTACAGCGAAAAGGTCATCGACCACTACGAAAACCCGCGTAACGTCGGCAAGATGAACGCGGAAGATCCTGATGTCGGCACCGGAATGGTCGGCGCTCCGGCGTGCGGCGACGTGATGCGTCTGCAGATCAAGGTCAACGATCAGGGCGTTATCGAAGACGCCAAGTTCAAGACCTACGGCTGCGGCTCGGCTATCGCCTCCAGTTCCCTCGCCACCGAGTGGATGAAGGGCAAGACCCTGGACGAAGCTGAAACCATCAAGAACACCCAGCTGGCCGAAGAACTGGCCCTGCCTCCAGTGAAAATTCACTGCTCGGTTCTCGCTGAAGACGCCATCAAGGCGGCCGTTCGCGATTACAAGCAGAAGAAAGGCTTGATCTAAGCATTGGGCGACGAGTAAGGAGTCAACGATGGCTATCAGCATGACAGAAGCGGCTGCTCGACACGTGCGACGCTCCCTCGACGGGCGCGGCAAGGGTGAAGGGATTCGTCTGGGTGTTCGCACCACGGGCTGTTCCGGCCTTGCCTACGTGCTGGAGTTTGTCGATGAGGTGGTTGCAGAAGATCAGGTGTTCGAAAGTCACGGCGAAAAAGTGATTATCGACCCGAAAAGCCTGGCTTACCTCGACGGCACCGAGCTCGATTTCGTCAAGGAAGGGTTGAACGAAGGCTTCAAGTTCAACAACCCCAACGTGCGCGGTGAATGTGGCTGCGGCGAAAGCTTCAACATCTGAGGCTTGTCGTGGGTATTCCTTGTCATTTCGCTTTGTTCGAGCTGCAACCGGGCTTTCGTCTGGATCTTGAACAGTTGGCCACGCGCTATCGCGAGTTGGCGCGCGGCGTTCATCCTGACCGCTTCGCCGACGCTTCCGAGCGCGAGCAGCGTTCGGCGCTCGAGCAGTCTGCACGGCTCAATGATGCTTATCAGACGCTCAAGAGTCCGGCCCAGCGTGCGCGCTACCTGCTGACCATCAGCGGGCATGAAGTGCCGATGGAGGTCACGGTCCACGATCCCGAGTTTCTGTTGCAGCAGATGCAGTGGCGCGAAGAACTCGAAGATCTGCAGGACAGTGCCGATCTGGACGGTGTCGCGGCCTTCAAGCGTCGCCTGAAAACCGCCCAGGAAACGCTGAACGAAAGCTTCGCAGCCTGTTGGGATGATGTAGCGCAGCGCGAGCAGGCCGAGCGCCTGATGCGGCGCATGCAGTTCCTCGACAAACTCACCTACGAAGTGCGCCAGTTAGAAGAGCGCCTCGACGATTAACCCAGTGCCGCTCCGGTCGCACGCCTGATATACAGATAAGTCCTGATCACGATGGCCCTACTGCAGATCGCCGAACCCGGCCAAAGTCCTCAACCGCACCAGCGTCGTCTGGCTGTGGGGATCGACTTGGGCACTACCAATTCGCTGGTCGCTGCGTTGCGCAGTGGTCTTTCCGAGTCGCTGGCCGATGCCGAAGGGCGGGTCATCCTTCCTTCCGCCGTGCGTTATCACGCCGATCGCGTCGAAGTCGGCGAGTCGGCCAAGCTGGCCGCGTCCTCCGACCCCCTGAATACCGTGCTGTCGGTCAAGCGCCTGATGGGCCGTGGCTTGTCCGACGTCAAACAATTGGGCGATCAGCTGCCGTACCGCTTTGTCGGCGGCGAATCCCACATGCCGTTCATCGACACCGTGCAGGGGCCGAAAAGCCCGGTTGAAGTCTCCGCTGATATCCTCAAAGTGCTGCGCCAGCGCGCGGAAGCGACCTTGGGCGGTGAGCTGGTGGGTGCGGTGATCACCGTTCCGGCCTATTTCGACGACGCTCAGCGGCAAGCTACGAAGGATGCGGCGAAGCTTGCCGGTCTGAACGTGCTGCGCCTGCTCAACGAACCGACCGCCGCTGCGGTGGCTTATGGTCTGGATCAGCATGCCGAAGGCCTGGTCGCCATTTATGATCTGGGCGGCGGTACTTTTGATATTTCCATTCTGCGCCTGACCGGCGGCGTCTTCGAAGTTCTGGCCACCGGTGGCGACAGTGCCCTGGGCGGTGACGATTTCGATCACGCGATTGCCGGCTGGATCATTGAGAGCGCGGGCCTGTCCGCCGATCTCGATCCGGGTGCGCAGCGCAATCTGCTGCAAACCGCTTGTGCGGCCAAGGAAGCCCTGACGAATGCCGACAGTGTTGAAGTTGCTTATGGTGACTGGAAAGCACAGCTGACCCGCGAGGCCTTCGATGCATTGATCGAGCCAATGGTCGCCCGCAGCCTGAAAGCCTGCCGCCGTGCCGTTCGTGACTCCGGTATCGAGCTGGAAGACGTGCATGCCGTGGTCATGGTGGGTGGTTCGACCCGCGTTCCACGTGTTCGCGAAGCTGTCGCCGAAGCCTTCGGTCGTCAACCATTGACCGAAATCGACCCGGATCAGGTGGTGGCCATTGGTGCCGCGATCCAGGCCGATACACTGGCCGGCAACAAGCGCGATGGCGGCGAACTGCTGCTGCTCGACGTGATTCCGCTGTCCCTGGGGCTGGAAACCATGGGCGGCCTGATGGAGAAGGTGATTCCGCGCAACACCACCATCCCGGTTGCCCGCGCTCAGGACTTCACCACTTATAAAGACGGCCAGTCGGCCATGGCGATCCATGTGTTGCAGGGCGAGCGCGAGCTGATCAGCGACTGCCGCTCTCTGGCGCGTTTCGAATTGCGCGGCATTCCGGCAATGGTCGCCGGTGCAGCCAAGATTCGCGTGACCTTCCAGGTCGATGCCGACGGTCTGCTCAGCGTTTCTGCCCGTGAACTGGGTTCGGGCGTTGAAGCCAGCATTCAGGTCAAGCCGTCCTACGGCCTGACCGATGGCGAAATCGCCAAAATGCTCAAGGATTCGTTCCAGCACGCCAATGACGACAAGGTCGCTCGTGTTCTGCGTGAGCAGCAAGTCGATGCCCAGCGCCTGATCGAAGCGGTGCAGGGCGCTCTGGAGGCGGATGGCGAGCGTTTGCTCGACGCCGAAGAGCGCATGGTCATCGATCTGCAGGTGCAGGAACTGACCGAACTGATGAAAGGTACCGATGGTTATGCCATCGAGCAGCAGACGAAGCGTCTGTCGCAAGTGACCGATGCTTTTGCAGCCCGTCGTATGGATCAGACGGTGAAAGCCGCTCTGTCGGGGCGCAATCTGAATGAAATCGAGGATATCTGATGCCGCAGGTCATTTTTCTGCCACACGAGAAGTTCTGCCCTGAAGGCATGGTGGTCGAGGCTGAGCCCGGCACTTCGATTCTCGAGCTGGCCCACGAACACCATATCGAGATGGAAAGCGCCTGTGGCGGCGTCTGCGCTTGCACCACCTGTCACTGCATCATCCGCGAGGGGTTCGACTCGCTGGAAGAAGCTGACGAGTTGGAGGAAGATTTCCTTGATCGTGCCTGGGGTCTGGAGGCGCAGTCGCGCCTGGCCTGTCAGGCCATCGTCGGCGAGGAAGACCTCACCGTCGAGATTCCGAAATATTCGCTTAACCATGCGGCCGAGGCGCCGCACTGACTGGTAAGACTGTCATGAGCTACGGTTGGAATGATGTTCAACGTATTGCAGAAGAGCTGGCCGAAGCCAAGCCGGACGTCGATCCGCTCTCTGTCAATTTCGTCGACTTGCAGCGATGGATCATGGAGCTGCCCGATTTCGACAACACCTCTGGCCGGGTCGGCGAGAAAGTGTTGGAAGCGGTTCAGGCGCTCTGGATCGAAGAAGTAGACTGATCATCCTTGCAGGTTAGGCAATACCCAAGAACCCGCGTATAATTCGCGGGTTTAATTTTTCGCAAATTACCGTTTCTGGAGTTACACCATGGCTGTTCAACGTACTTTCTCCATCATCAAGCCTGACGCTGTTGCAAAAGGCGCTGCCGGCGAAATCGTTACCCGTTTCGAAAAGGCTGGTCTGAAAGTGGTTGCCTCGAAAATGAAGCAACTGTCCAAAGCCGAAGCTGAAGGCTTCTACGCTGAGCACAAAGAGCGCGGCTTCTTCGGTGACCTGGTTGCTTTCATGATCTCCGGTCCGGTTGTTGTTCAGGTTCTGGAAGGCGAAAACGCCATCGCTCGCAACCGTGAGCTGATGGGCGCTACCAACCCTAAAGAAGCTGCTGCCGGCACCATCCGTGCTGACTTCGCTGAGTCGATCGACGCCAACGCCGTTCACGGTTCGGACTCCGAAGCCGCTGCCGCTCGCGAAATCTCGTACTTCTTCGCAGCTACTGAAGTAACCACTCGCTAAGCATTGGCTTAAGAGTGAAGGTGAATCCATGACTACATCGACTGTTAAAACCAACCTGCTGGGTCTGACCCAGCCGGAAATGGAAAAATTCTTCGACTCAATCGGGGAGAAGCGTTTCCGTGCCGGTCAGGTAATGAAATGGATTCACCACTTTGGCGTCGATGATTTCGACGCCATGACGAACGTCAGCAAGGCCTTGCGCGAAAAGCTCAAGGCTGTTGCTGAAGTTCGTGGTCCCGAAGTGGTCAGCGAGGACATTTCCAGCGACGGCACCCGCAAGTGGGTGGTGCGCGTGGCGTCCGGCAGCTGTGTCGAGACCGTTTACATTCCCCAGGGCAAGCGCGGCACTCTGTGCGTTTCGTCCCAGGCAGGCTGTGCCCTGGACTGCAGTTTCTGCTCCACCGGCAAGCAAGGCTTCAACAGCAACCTCACCGCCGCCGAAGTCATCGGCCAGGTGTGGATTGCCAACAAATCCTTCGGCAGTGTTCCGGCTACCATCGACCGCGCCATCACCAACGTGGTGATGATGGGCATGGGCGAACCGCTGCTGAACTTCGACAACGTCGTGGCCGCCATGCATCTGATGATGGATGACCTGGGCTACGGGATCTCCAAGCGCCGCGTGACCCTGTCCACGTCGGGTGTGGTGCCGATGATCGATGAGCTGGCTAAGCACATCGATGTGTCCCTGGCGTTGTCCCTGCACGCACCGAATGACGCATTGCGTAACCAATTGGTGCCGATCAACAAGAAATATCCGCTTAAGATGCTCCTCGATTCGTGCGTTCGCTACATGTCCGCCCTGGGCGAGAAACGTGTGCTGACCATCGAGTACACCTTGCTCAAGGACGTCAACGACAAGCTTGAACACGCGGTGGAAATGATCGAGCTGCTCAAGGATATTCCCTGCAAGATCAACCTGATTCCGTTCAACCCGTTCCCGCATTCCGGTTACGAGCGACCAAGCAACAACGCGATTCGCCGGTTCCAGGATCAGCTGCATCAGGCAGGTTACAACGTCACTGTGCGCACCACCCGTGGTGAAGACATCGACGCAGCTTGCGGTCAATTGGTAGGGCAGGTGCTGGATCGCACCCGTCGCAGTGAACGTTACATCGCCGTGCGCGAATTGAGCGCCGACAGCGATCTGGCACAAAACGCCGCGAACACTAACTAAGAGAGGATCTCTATGTCCCTGCGCTTTGCGCTGCTGTTGCTGTTGGCCAGCCTGTGTGCTGGCTGTGTCCTGTCGGGTGATTACAACCCGATGAAGACCAGCAAGGGCCGCGACGAAGCGCGGGCTGCCTACGTGCAGCTGGGGCTGGGATACTTGCAGCAAGGCATGACCGAACGGGCCAAGATACCCTTGAAAAAGGCCCTTGAGCTTGACGGTTCCGATCCCGACGCCAACGCCGCCCTTGGGCTGGTCTTTCAGTCCGAGATGGAGCCTAAGCTGGCCGACGAACACTTTCGCAAGGCACTGTCCTCCCGTCCCGCCGATGCCCGCATCCTGAACAATTACGGCAGTTTTCTCTACGAAGAGCAGCGTTACAAGGAAGCCTACGAGCGTTTTGAACAGGCCGCCGCCGATACCCTGTATCCTGAGCGTTCGCGTGTGTTCGAGAACCTCGGCATGACGGCGTCCAAGCTTGGCCAGCGTGACTTGGCCCGGCAGCAACTGGAAAAAGCATTGCGTTTGAACCGTCAGCAACCACGGGCGTTGCTGGAAATGGCTGAGTTGTCATTCGAAGACAGGCATTATGTGCCCGCGCGTGACTATTACGACCGTTTCAGCCAGCTGTCCGAGCAAAATGCACGTAGTCTGTTGCTCGCGGTTCGGTTGGCAAAAGTGTTTGAAGATCGCGACAAGGCCGCCAGTGCGGGCCTGCAATTAAAACGACTCTATCCCGGTACGCCGGAATATCAGCAATACCTGTCGGAGCAATGATGAAAGCGGCGCATCCCGAAGTTGTAGCAGCGAATCGCGTTAACCCCGGTGAGACCTTGCGCCAGGCCCGCGAAAGCAATGGCTGGTCGCTGGCCGAAGTGGCCCTCAAGCTCAACCTCACCGTGACTTCCCTGACCAACCTCGAAGCCGGTGCGTTCGACAAGCTGCCCGGGCATACCTTCGCTCGCGGCTATATCCGCGCCTATGCCAAATTGCTCGGCATGGATCAGGCGGTCCTGGTCCAGCAGTTCGACCAGTCCACCGGCACCGACTCCCAGGGCAGCAATGTCCATGCCTTGGGCAGGATTGAAGAGCCGGTCCGGGTTTCCCACACCATTTTGCGGATCGTCAGCCTGTTGCTGCTGATCGCAGTCATCGGCGGCGGTTTTGTCTGGTGGCAGGATCAGACCTCGCTGCGCACCAAGGATCTGACCAGCCTGGCCCCGGAGCACGTTGAAGTCGAAGGCGCCGATGGCACCACGCAGATTCATCCGATCGACGAGCCGGAAGACCAGGCCGTTACCGAAGGTCAGACCGAGGGCGCGACAGCGCTGGCACTGCCCCAATCGGAAACCGCTGCTGAGTCGACCGGTGCCGAGCCAGTTGTTCCGGCAGCCGCACCGGCCGTACCTGCTGCCCCGGCGGCGACGCCGGCTGCTCCGGCTCATGCCCCGGCCCCGGTTGTCGCCACTCCAGTTGCACCTGCCACTAATGTTCCGGCGACTCCGGCACCGACTGTCACCGCACCCGTAGTCCCGGCCACTCCGGCACCCACCGCAGAAACCGCTGCGCCGGTAGCAGGCGAAGGTCAGGTGCAGCTGCAGTTCACCGGCGATTGCTGGGCACAGGTCACCGATGGTCGCGGCAAGGTTCTGTTCAGCGGTCTGAAACATAAAGGCGACAGCGTCTCCGTGGCAGGCAAGCCACCGCTGGCTGTTCGTCTGGGTGTTGCCCGGGCCGCGCAGGTCAGCTACAACGGCCAGCCGGTCGATATCGCTCCGTTCACCAGTGGCGAGACTGCTCGCCTGAAGTTGGGTCAATAAGTCATGCACGGCGAATCTCCAATCAAACGTCGCGAATCGCGCAAGATCTGGGTCGGTAACGTGCCTGTGGGCGGCGATGCACCTATCGCGGTGCAAAGCATGACCAACAGCGACACCAACGATGTTGCGGCCACCGTGGCCCAGATCAACCGTCTGGAAGCCGCTGGCGTCGACATCGTTCGCGTATCGGTGCCGGACATGGACGCCGCCGAGGCGTTCGGCAAGATCAAGCAACTGGTCAAGGTGCCATTGGTTGCCGACATCCACTTCGACTACAAGATCGCTTTGCGCGTGGCCGAACTGGGTGTGGACTGCCTGCGCATCAACCCGGGCAACATCGGTCGCGAAGACCGCGTGCGTGCGGTGGTCGATGCTGCCCGTGACCGCGGGATTCCGATCCGTATCGGCGTCAACGCCGGTTCCCTGGAAAAAGACCTGCAGAAGAAATACGGTGAGCCGACCCCGGCCGCGCTGGTCGAGTCCGCGCTGCGTCATGTCGAACACCTCGAACGCCTGAATTTCCAGGACTTCAAGGTCAGCGTGAAGGCCTCCGACGTGTTCATGGCCGTCGAGGCCTACCGCCTGCTGGCGAAAGAAATCGTCCAGCCACTGCACCTGGGCATCACCGAAGCCGGTGGATTGCGCTCCGGTACAGTGAAATCCGCCGTGGGCCTAGGTATGCTGCTCGCCGAGGGAATTGGCGATACCATCCGCATCTCGCTGGCGGCCGATCCGGTCGAGGAAGTGAAGGTCGGTTACGACATCCTCAAGTCTTTGCATCTGCGTTCCCGTGGCATCAACTTCATCGCCTGCCCGAGCTGCTCGCGGCAGAATTTCGATGTGGTCAAGACCATGAACGAGCTGGAAGGGCGCCTTGAAGACCTGCTGGTGCCGCTGGATGTTGCGGTGATCGGTTGCGTGGTCAACGGTCCCGGCGAAGCCAAGGAAGCCCATATCGGGTTGACCGGCGGTACGCCGAACCTGATTTATATCGACGGCAAGCCGTCGCAGAAACTGACGAATGACAATCTGGTGGACGAGCTGGAAAAGCTGATCCGCGAGAAGGCGGCCGAGAAGGTCGAAGCCGACGCAGCGGTCATCGCGCGCGGCTGATCGAACGAATTAAGGAATTTCTGTGAGCAAGTCCCTGCAAGCCATTCGTGGCATGAACGACATCCTGCCGGAACAGACTCCGGTATGGCGCTACTTCGAAGGCACCGTTTCGCGTTTGCTGGATAACTACGGTTACAAGCAGATCCGCATGCCGATCGTCGAGTTCACCGAGCTGTTCAAGCGCTCGATCGGTGAAGTGACCGATATCGTCGAAAAAGAGATGTACACCTTCGACGACCGCAACGGCGACTCCCTGACCCTGCGTCCGGAAGGCACCGCTGCGTGCGTGCGTGCCGTGCTCGAGCATGGCATCACCGGCGGTGGCCAGGTGCAGAAACTCTGGTACATCGGTCCGATGTTCCGTCACGAGCGTCCGCAGAAAGGCCGTTATCGCCAGTTCCACCAGATCGGTCTGGAAGTCTTCAACCTCGACGGTCCGGACATCGACGCCGAGCTGATCATCATGACCTGGCGCCTTTGGGGCGAGCTGGGCATCCGTGATGCCGTCAAGCTCGAACTCAACAGCCTTGGCACCAGCGAGTCCCGCGGCCGTTATCGTGAAGCGCTGGTCGAGTACCTCTCGGCGCACCACGACAAACTGGACGAAGACAGCCAGCGTCGCCTGAAGTCCAACCCGCTGCGCGTGCTCGACACCAAGAACGCCGACACCCAGGCGGTGCTGGTCGATGCGCCAAAGATGGCGGATTACCTGGATGAAGAGTCCCGTGCCCACTTCGAAGGTCTGAAGGCCCGTCTGGATGCTGTCGGCATTCCTTACGTGCTCAACCCGAAACTGGTGCGCGGCCTCGATTACTACAGCAAAACCGTATTCGAATGGGTCACCGACAAGCTCGGCGCCCAAGGCACTGTGTGCGCGGGCGGCCGTTACGACGGTCTGGTCGAGCAGATGGGCGGCAAGCCGACTCCGGGCGTCGGTTTCGCCATGGGCATCGAGCGCCTGGTGCTGATGCTGGAAACCCTGGAGCAGATCCCGCAAGAGCTTTCCCGTCAAGTCGACGTCTACCTCTGCGCCTTTGGCGAAGAGGCGGAGCTGGCCGGTCTGGCCCTGGCCGAGCGTGTACGCGACCAGTTGCCGAACCTGCGCCTGCAGGTCAATGCCGGTGCCGGCAGCTTCAAGAGCCAGTTCAAGAAAGCCGACAAGAGCGGTGCGCTGTATGCACTGATCCTCGGTGACGACGAAATGGCCCAGCAAGTGGTAGGTTTCAAACCCCTGCGTGGCCAGGGCGAACAACAAAGCATTGCCTGGGATGCGCTTGCCGCTCACCTGGCCACCTGCGTCGTGCAGGGTTGAAGCTGTTTAAACAGCCGATTTAGCGATTAAGGAGTATTGGGGTGTCGAGTACCGAAGACGAACAGTTGGCGGATTTGAAGGACTGGTGGACACGCAACGGCAAACCTCTGGTCACTGGCGGCCTGTTGGCGCTGGTCATCGTGTTCGGCTGGCAGGCATTTCACAAGTATCAGAGCAACCAGTCGCAAGGCGCCTCGGTGCTCTATCAGCAATTGCTGGAAACCACGCTGACTCCGGACGGCAAGCCTGACGCCGCGCGCGTCGCGGATCTGGCCGGCAAGCTCAACAGCGAGTTCGGCGGTACGGCCTATGCGCAGTACGGCAGTCTGTTCGTGGCCAAGGTTGCGGTCGACAGCGGCAAGCTGGACGACGCGGCGACCGAACTGAAAGCCATCGTTGCCAAACCGGCCAACGCGGCGCTGGGCGAAATCGCCCGTCAGCGTCTGGCGCAGGTGCTGGGCGCACAGAACAAGGCGGATGAAGCCCTGAAACTGCTTGAAGGCGATGCCGACAAGTCGTTCCTGGCCACTCGCGAAGAACTCAAGGGCGACCTGCTGGTACAGCTGGGCCGCACTGACGAAGCGAACGCGGCGTATCAAAAAGCCAAGGCGGCACTGTCGGATGAAGCGGCAGTCGGTGGCCTTCAAATCAAGCTGGACGACCTGGCCAAAGGGGATGCGTGACGTGATCGGTTGGAAGCATGCAGCATTGCTGGCTCTGGCCATTCTGGCCACGGGTTGCAGCAGCAACAGCACCAAGGAACTGCCACCGGCCGAACTGACTTCCTTCAAGGAAGAAGTGGTTCTGCACAAAGTGTGGAGTCGTTCGATCGGTGACGGTCAGGGCGAAACCTACAACATGCTGGTGCCGGCGATCGATGGTGACACCATCTATGCAGCCGACGTGACTGGCATCGTGATGGCCATGGATCGCAGCAACGGCGACGTGAAGTGGAAGAAAGAACTGGATGTGCCAGTTTCCGGCGCCGTCGGCGTGGGTTACGGTCTGGTTCTGGTCGGCACGCTGCGTGGCGACGTCATCGCTCTCGACACCATCAACGGTGAAGAAAAGTGGCGCGCTCGCGTGACCAGTGAAGTGTTGGCGCCTCCAGCCAGCAACGGCGACATCGTGGTCGTGCAAACCCAGGACGATCGTCTGATCGGTCTGGATGCATCCACCGGTCAACAGCGCTGGGTGTATGACAGCACTCCGGCCGTACTGACCCTGCGTGGCACCAGTGCGCCGCTCGCGACCAACCGCCTCGCGGTGGCTGGTCTGTCGACCGGTAAAGTGGTCGCTCTGGACATTTCCAACGGCGTGCCGGTCTGGGAACAACGGATCGCGATTCCACAAGGTCGTTCGGAACTGGAGCGCGTGGTCGACATCGACGGCGGTCTGCTGCTGTCCGGCGGCACACTGTACGTTGCCAGCTATCAGGGTCGCGTTGCGGCACTGGACCTGGAAAGCGGCCGTCAACTGTGGCAGCGCGATGCGTCGAGCTACGCCGGTATCGCTCAGGGTTTCGGCAACGTCTACGTGAGTCTGTCTTCGGGCACCGTTGAAGGCGTCGACGAGCGTTCGACCACTGCACTGTGGACCAACGACTCGCTGGCACGCCGTCAACTGTCGGCTCCGGAAGTGTTCTCCAGCTACGTTGCAGTCGGTGACCTGGAAGGTTACCTGCATCTGCTGAGTCAGGTGGACGGTCGTTTCGTCGGCCGTGAGCGCATCGACAGCGACGGCCTGCGTGCCCGTCCGCTGGTGGTGGGTGACACGATTTACGTGTATGGCAACAGCGGCAAACTGGAAGCCCTGACCATCAAGTAATGGTTTGACTATGCTTGGGGTTGATCCCCAAGCGGCCCTGCTCCGGCAGGGTTTGCAACACCCATGGGTGTTGCCCCGAGCACCAGCCGCTGCCTCGCAGCGGCTTTTGTATTTTCTGAAATAACGAAGTGGAGAGCCGCATGGTTCCCGTAATCGCCCTGGTGGGCCGACCGAACGTCGGCAAGTCCACCTTGTTCAACCGCCTGACCAGGACTCGCGACGCCATCGTCGGCGACTTGTCCGGTCTGACCCGTGATCGCCAGTACGGTGAGGCCAAGTGGCAAGGGCGTTCCTACATTCTGATCGACACCGGCGGTATCTCCGGTGACGAGCATGGTATGGACGAAAAAATGGCCGAGCAGTCGCTGCTGGCCATCGAAGAAGCGGATGTCGTTCTGTTCCTGGTAGATGCCAAGGCGGGCTTCACCGCCGCCGACCAGATGATCGGCGAACACCTGCGCAAACGTAACAAGCGTTCCTACGTGGTCGCCAACAAGGTCGACAACATCGATCCGGAAATGGCTCGCGCCGAATTCGCGCCGATGGGCATGGGCGATGCGATCCCGATTGCCGGTGCTCATGGTCGTGGCATCACTCAATTGCTGGAAATCGCCCTGAGCGAATTCCCGAAAGATGAGGACGAGCCGCAGGAAGGCGAAGAGCAGGAAGAAGTCGCCGAAGGCGAGGAAGCCAAGCGCATTCCAGGCCCGAGCGAAAAGGACGGCATCAAGATCGCCATCATCGGCCGGCCGAACGTCGGCAAGTCGACGCTGGTCAACCGCATGCTGGGTGAAGAACGAGTGATCGTTTACGACCAGCCGGGCACCACTCGCGACAGTATCTACATCCCGTTCGAGCGTAACGACGAGAAGTACACGCTGATCGACACTGCCGGTGTGCGCAAGCGCGGCAAGATCCATGAAGAAGTCGAAAAGTTCTCCGTGGTCAAAACCCTGCAGGCGATCAAAGACGCCAACGTGGTGATCTTTGTGATGGACGCCCGCGAAGGTGTGGTCGACCACGACCTCAACCTGCTCGGCTTTGCCCTCGAGTCCGGCCGTGCGCTGGTCATCGCGCTGAACAAGTGGGATGGCATGACTCCGGGCGAGCGTGACTACGTGAAGACCGAACTGGAACGCCGGTTGTTCTTCGTCGACTTCGCCGACATCCACTTCATCTCGGCCCTGCACGGCACCGGCGTGGGCAACCTCTACGCTTCGGTGCAGAACTCGTTCAAGTCGGCGGTCACCCGCTGGCCGACCAGCCGTCTGACCCAGATCCTCGAAGACGCGGTCAGCGAGCACCAGCCACCGATGGTCAACGGCCGCCGGATCAAGCTGCGCTATGCCCACCTCGGTGGCGCCAACCCGCCGCTGATCGTGATCCACGGCAACCAGATCGAGAAAGTGCCTAATTCATACGTGCGCTATCTGGAAAACACTTACCGCCGTGTGCTCAAACTGGTCGGTACGCCGATCCGTATCGAGTTCAAGGGCGGCGAGAACCCGTACGAAGGCAACAAGAACACGCTGACCGACCGCCAGGTCAACAAGAAGCGTCGTTTGATGTCGCATAACAAGAAGGCCAGCAAGAAGCGCCGCGACAAGCGCTGATCCCGGTCATCAAGAGAGAAGGGCGCCGTCTGGCGCCCTTTTTTTATGGACGCCGGATGGGCTATCCTCGGGCTCTCCCGCGCCGTCGTCAGTGCCGGGGCAGAGCAGGGAACCCCGATGATCAACAGCAAGCTGCCGAATGTCGGCATCACTATTTTTACGCAGATGTCTCAGCTCGCGGCACAGACCGGAGCCATCAACCTGTCCCAGGGTTTTCCCGATTTCGACGGCCCGCAGTCGCTGCGCGATGCGGTCGGTAGGCACATCGCCAGCGGCCATAACCAGTATTCGCCCATGACCGGCCTGCCGGCCCTGCGCCAACAGATTGCGGCGAAGATCGCCCGCAGCTATGGCGTGAATGTCGATGCCGATCATGAAGTGACCGTCACCCCCGGCGCGACTCAGGCGATCTTCTGTGCGATCCAGGCGGTTATCCACAGCGGCGATGAGGTCATCGTGTTCGACCCAGCCTATGACAGCTACGAGCCGTCGGTAGAACTGGCCGGTGGGCGCTGCGTGCATGTGCAGTTGGGGCTGAAGGATTTCTCCATCGACTTCGACAAGCTCAGTGCAGCGCTGAGCCCGCGCACGCGGATGATCATCCTCAACACCCCGCACAACCCCAGCGGCGCCCTGATCAGCCGCGCAGAGCTGGACCAGTTGGCGGCGCTGATCCGTGATCGCGACATCTATGTGATCAGCGACGAAGTCTACGAACACCTGGTATACGACGGCGTTCCGCATGTGAGTGTGCTGGCCCATGAAGAGCTGTATCAGCGTGCCTTCGTGGTCAGTTCGTTCGGCAAGACCTATCACGTCACGGGTTGGAAAACCGGTTACGTCGTGGCGCCACCAGCGCTGACTGCCGAGCTGCGCAAAGTGCACCAGTACGTCAGCTTCTGTGGCGTGACGCCGCTGCAATATGCGCTGGCCGATTACATGGCCGAGTATCCGGAACACGTCGAAGAGCTGCCGGGTTTCTATCAGGCCAAGCGCGATCTGTTCTGTGATCTGCTGGCGCCGTCGCGATTCAGCTTCACCCGGGTCACCGGCACCTATTTCCAACTGGTCGATTACTCGCAGATCCGTCCCGACCTGAACGACGTCGAGATGGCGATGTGGATGACTCGCGAACATGGTGTAGCGAGTATTCCAGTGTCGGTGTTCTACCAGAGTCCACCTGAAGGCCAGCGCCTGGTGCGCCTGTGCTTCGCCAAACGCGAGGAGACGCTGCGGGAAGCGGCGGCAAAACTATGCGTGATCTGAGTGCATTACCCGATCTCAACCTGGCGCTGATCCAGACCAGCCTGGCCTGGCATGATCGTCAGGCCAATCTCGAGCATTTCGACGCGCTGCTGGAGCAGGCGCGCGGTGCGGATCTGATCATCCTGCCGGAAATGTTCACCACCGGATTCTCCATGGAGTCCGAAACCCTGGCCGAAGCCGAAAACGGCCCGACCAGCAAATGGATGAAGGCACAGGCGGCGAAGCTCAATGCGGTGATCACCGGCAGCGTGATCATCCAGGCCGCCGACGGCAGCCATCGCAATCGCCTGCTATGGGCGCGCCCCGACGGCGAAGTGTGGCATTACGACAAGCGCCATCTGTTCCGCATGGCCGGCGAGCACAATCACTACACGCCCGGCGAACGTCAGGTGCAGTTCGAACTCAAGGGCTGGCGCATCCGGCCGCTGATTTGCTATGACTTGCGTTTCCCTGTGTGGAGCCGTGATGCACAAGATACCGACCTGCTGCTGTACACCGCCAACTGGCCGGGCGCGCGGCGTCTGCACTGGAACCGTTTGCTGCCGGCGCGGGCGATTGAAAACCTGTGCTATGTGGCAGCCGTGAATCGTGTCGGCACTGACGGCAAGGGGTTTGCCTACACCGGCGACAGTCAGGTGCTGGACTTCCAGGGCGAGACCTTGCTGGCGGCGGGCGAGGCGGACGGGGTGTTCAAGGCCGTACTGGAAGCGGCACCGCTGGCGGCTTACCGCGAGCGATTCCCGGCGAATCTGGATGCGGACACGTTCGAGTTCACCTGATACCCGAATCTGATCATTCCCACATAGTGTGTGGGAATGATCAGAACAAAAAAGGCCCCGAGGCGTAAACCCCGGGGCCTTTCGCATTTGAGCGGTGAATTTACGCCGCTTTCGCTTCCGGCTGGCTCAGCGAGCGATTGAGCGCGCTGAACAGTGCCTTGAAGCTGGCGGTGGTGATGTTTTCATCGATACCCACGCCGTGCACGGCACGTTCGCCATTTACGCGCAGCTCGATGTAAGCCGCTGCCTTGGCGTTGGTGCCCGCGCCGATGGCGTGTTCGTTGTAGTCCATGATCTCCACCGGAATCGGCAGGCCGGCCACCAGTGCTTCCAGCGCACCGTTGCCCTTGCCGCGCCAGTGCAGGTTGGTTTCGCCCTGGCCCTTGCTCGCCACTTCCACTTCGACGGCGCTGTGGCCGTTCTCTTCCTGCAGGCGATGGCTGACCAGCGCATAAGGGGTGTTGGCTTGCAGGTACTCGGTGTGCAGCAGCGAGTGGATCTGCTGGGCGGTCATTTCCAGGCCCAGACGATCGGTTTCACGCTGCACGACCTGGCTGAACTCGATCTGCATGCGGCGCGGCAGGCTGATGCCGTATTCCTGCTCCAGCAGGTAGGCGATACCGCCCTTGCCCGACTGGCTGTTGACGCGGATCACCGCCTCGTAGCTGCGGCCGATGTCGGCCGGGTCGATCGGCAGGTATGGCACTTCCCACAGGGTGTCCGGTTTCTGCTGGGCGAAGCCCTTGCGGATCGCGTCCTGGTGGGAGCCGGAGAACGCGGTGTGCACCAGGTCGCCGACGTACGGGTGACGCGGGTGAACCTGAATCTGGTTGCACTCTTCGACGACTTTGCGCACGCCGTCGATATCGGAGAAGTCCAGCTGCGGGTCGAGGCCCTGGGTATACATGTTCAGTGCCACGGTGACGAGGTCGACGTTGCCGGTGCGCTCGCCGTTGCCGAACAGGCAACCTTCGACGCGGTCGGCGCCTGCCATCAGGCCCAGCTCGGTGGCGGCCACGCCAGTGCCACGGTCGTTGTGGGTGTGCAGACTGATGATCACGCTGTCACGACGGTTGATGTTGCGGTGGAACCACTCGATCTGGTCGGCGTAGACGTTCGGGGTCGCGCATTCAACGGTGGCCGGCAGGTTGAGGATGATCTTGTGCTCGGGCGTCGGGTTCCAGACCTCGATCACGGCGTCACAGACTTCCTTGGCGAACTCCAGCTCGGTGGCGCTGAAGGTTTCCGGCGAGTATTCGAAGGTCCACTCGGTGTCCGGCTGCATGGCTGCGTATTTCACGAACAGCTTGGCGGCGTTCACGGCGATGGCCTTGATCCCGTCCTTGTCCTGATTGAACACGATGCGACGGAAAGAAGGGGAGGTGGCGTTGTACAGGTGAACAATCGCCTTCTTCGCCCCGCGCAGGGATTCGAAAGTACGCTCGATCAGGTCTTCACGACCCTGGGTCAGCACCTGAATGGTGGTGTCGTCCGGGATGTGGCCGTCTTCGATCAGGGTACGCACGAAGTCGAAGTCGGTTTGCGAAGCCGCCGGGAACGACGCCTCGATTTCCTTCACGCCCACCTGCACCAGGGTTTTCCAGAAGCGCAGCTTTTTCACCGCGTCCATCGGCTCGATCAACGACTGGTTGCCGTCGCGCAGGTCGGAGCTGCACCAGATCGGCGCGGCATCGATGGTTTTCGACGGCCAGGTGCGATCCGGCAGGTTGATCACAGGAAACGCGCGGTATTTCGAAGACGGGTCTTTGAGCATGCTCATCGGGAAATTCCTTATTGTCTGGGCCGAAAAGAGGCGGCCTGCCGGTGGAACGAATGTTCGGGGAGAAGCTTGGGACGAGGCGCAGCGATTCAGCCCGGCAGTCGTGCGCTGACGAGGCACAGGCTGCGGTGCTGGCGAAGCTGAATAAGGGTGTGAGAGGTTTTCATGCCTTCAACCCTAACCGCGAGGGATGAGGATGGCAAGCAATCGAAAAAAATTGAGAGGAATACCCGGAAAGCAGTTTTTTCCGAGATTTTATTCTTGATATGGCGGCTATTGTTGGCGGAGATTGCGCGGACCATTCGTCGTGCGCAATCCCCGTAGGAGGGTGTTCAGTCTGAAATCAGGGCTGGAAAGCCCCAATGAAAATCGCCGGATCGACTCGCGCATCGTTCAGGCTGACGTTCCAGTGCATGTGCGGCCCGGTCGCCCGACCAGTGGCGCCAACCTTGCCCACCAGCGCGCCGCGAGCCAGTTGCTGGCCGTTCTGCACATCAATTTTCGACATGTGGCAGAACATGCTGATGAAGCCCTGGCCGTGGTCGACGAACACGGTGTTGCCATTGAAGAAGTAATTGCCGATCAGGATCACCTTGCCCGCTGCCGGGGTCTTGATCGGCGTGCCGGCCGGCACCGCGAAGTCGAGGCCTGCGTGAGGGTTGCGCTCTTCACCGTTGAAGAAACGGCGCACGCCAAACTTGCTCGACAACGGTCCGTTGACCGGTTTGTCCAGCAGCAGGTTGCTCGGGGTATTCGGACTGAAACTGCGGTAGGCCTTGATCTGCTCGGCCAGCTCACCCTCGATGCGCTTCAGGTTCGCCGGGTTCGGATTGACCTGCTGAGTGTTCTTCAGCGTGATGTGCTGTTCCGGGTACTTCTTGTTGCCTACGGTGAAGTTCAAATTCTTGCCGCCACTGCTGATCTGCTGGGTGCCGGGCTTGACGGTCAACGGAATGCCGACAATCGCCAGCCAGTTGTTCTGTTCCTTGACCACCAGCACCGGTTTGCCCTGATACGTGGCTTTCGGCGCTTGCGCAGAGCTCCCCAGATCGACGACAGCTACGCCGCCCGGCACCGGTTTGTTCAGCAAGCGTGTGATGTAACTGTCGGCGTGGGCGTTGAAGGCCAGGCACAGCAACAGCAGCGGAGCAAGAAAACGCGGCATGGATCAGTCCAGTAAAGAAAGGGTGACGGGCGTCAGGTGATTGTCCTCGACGCGCACTTGCAGTTCGCCTTCACCCAGTCTGGCCTTGAGGCGTTGGCCAGTGTGGGTTTGCGCAGCGTTGCGAATCGCGTTGCCACGCTCGTCGAGCAGAATGCTGTAGCCGCGACCGAGGGTCGCCAGCGGGCTGACCACGTGCAGGGTCTGCATCTGGCTTTGCAGCTGAAGGCGCCGACGTTTCAGGCCTTCGTTCATGGCGCGTGGCAGGCGTTCGGCGAGGCTGTCGAGGCGCTGGCGCAGCAGGGCCAGTTGCCGTCCGGGGTGTTGCCCGGCGAGGCGGGTTTCCAGACGAATCAGGCGTTCGCGGCGGGTATTGAGCTGGCGCTCGAAGGCCCGGCGCATGCGCATGTCCAGGTCATCAAGACGCTGTGCCTGCTGGCGCAGACGTTCGCCGGGATGGCGCAAGCGGCGGGTCATGCCCTCAAGGCGCAGGCGATCGCGCATCAGGCGGTCACGCATGCGCATCACCAGTCGGCGGTGCAGGCTTTCGACCTGACGGATCAGGTGGCTGGAATCCGGGGCAAGCAGTTCAGCAGCGGCGGACGGCGTCGGTGCGCGAACGTCCGCCACGAAGTCGCTGATCGACACGTCGGTTTCATGGCCGACTGCGCTGACAATCGGCGTGACGCAGGCATCCACCGCCCGGGCCACAGCCTCTTCGTTGAAGCACCAGAGATCTTCCAGCGAGCCGCCGCCGCGCGCCAGTATCAGCGCGTCGAAGCCACGGGCATCCGCCAGTTTGAGGGCGCGGACGATCTGCGCGGTGGCTTCGCGACCTTGAACGGCGGTGGGGATCAGCGTCAGCTTGACCTGTGGCGCACGGCGGCGGAACACGCTGATGATGTCGCGGATCACCGCACCAGTCGGCGAACTGATGATGCCGATGTGTTGCGGATGGGTCGGCAGCGGTACTTTGCGCTCGGCACTGAACAAACCTTCGGCACTGAGCTTTTCCTTCAAGGCATCGAAGGCCAGACGCAGCGCACCGTCACCGGCAGGCTCCACGGTGTCGAGGATCAACTGATAGTCGCCACGCCCTTCGAACAGCGAGACCTTGCCGCGCACCTTGACCGCCAGGCCATCCTTCAGCGCCTGGCGCACCCGCGCAGCATTCTGGCGGAACAACGCACAACGCACCTGCGCGCCGCTGTCCTTGAGGGTGAAATACACGTGGCCGGACGCCGGGCGGGCGAGGTTGGAGATTTCGCCTTCGACCCAGATGTTGCTGAACACGTCTTCGAGCAACACCCGCGCGCGGCCGTTGAGCTGGCTGACGGTCAGGACTTCGCGGTCAAGGCCGAGTCTTGCAAAGGGATCTTTAATCATGGGGCGCAGTTTAAAGGCATTCGCCGGTGAATGTCTGGAGGAAGTGTTGCACCAGAGGTGTGGGATTTTGCCGAGAGGCGAGGGCGACGGTGCTCTGGCAATCGCCGGTCAGCGGCAGAAATCTCACACCGGCGGGCGCGATGTCCTGCATTGATTCCGGTAGCAGGGCGATGCCGAATCCGGCCTGGATCAATTGCAGTTGTGTGGTCTTGCGCGACATCACCCGCGCAGCCTGAGGGAAAAAGCCGTGACGCATGCACAGGTCGGCGCACAAATAGCTCAGCCCGCCGCGCTGCGGATGCGGGATGGAGATGAACGCTTCATCCTTCAATTGCGCCAGATCGACTGCCTCTGTCAAAGCCAGTCGATGATCCGCCGGCACGGCAAGCAGCAAGCGCTCGCTGTAGAGCGGCACAACCTGAACACCTTCGCGCTGACGCAGCACCGGCAGACGCAGCAAGCCGATGTCGAGCCGACCCTCTGCCAGTTCTTCGAGCTGTGCTTCCGAGGAGAGCGTGCCGATGTCCAGTGAAACCCCGGGTTGCTGCTCCAGGTAAGTACTCATGTCGCGCAATAATCGGCCACTGATCGGCACGGTGCTGGAGTGACACAGGCGCAAGGTGCCGCGCCGGCCGTGGCCAATTTCCGTGGCCAGGGTGCTGGCCTTGTTCAATTCATTGAGCAGGTTTCTCGCCCGGGGCAGGAATGCTTCGCCAGCGGCGGTAAGCCGGGGCTGGCGTGCCGTGCGTTCGAACAGCGGTGTTTGCAGGCGGGTTTCCATGTCCTTGATCTGCCGGCTCAGCGCCGATTGGGCGATGAACAGACGCTCGGCGGCGGCGCTGAAGCTGCCACACTCGGAAATTTCCACGAAGTAGCGCAATTGACGGGTTGAAAGCACGAGACATGCCTTTTCGAGATGGCTTGGCGGTTTCGATGATATTAGTCGCAACCCTCGGCGCTGGCTAAAGTCATCGCAGGCTTATTAAAGGAAGCGAGCGGATGAGTGTGGCGGGGTTGTTGAGCGAATGGTCGTGGGGCTTCGGGGGTTGGGCAGCCCTCGGAGTGGGTGTCGCGCTGGCTTACATTGTGTTCGGCATTGCCGGTTTTGGCACGGCGCTGGTGGCGGGGCCGATTCTGATCCTGTTCATGCCGCTGTCGAAAATCGTGCCGTTGCTGGTGTTGCTGGATTTCGTCGCGGCGTTCGGCAATCTGCTGCCGTCGCGGCGAGATGTGGCGAAGCCGGAGTTGCTGCGGCTGCTGCCGTGCATGGCGGTCGGGTGCACGCTGGGGGTGATTTTTCTGCTCAACCTCAAGTCCGATCTGCTGTTGTTGCTGATGGGACTGTTCATCAGCGCCTATGCGGTTTACAGCTTGTGGATCAAGGCCCGGCCGGCGCAGTTGTCCGCGATGTGGGCGTTGCCGATGGGCACCGTGGGCGGACTGTTCGGGGCGTTGTTCGGCAGTGGCGGCTTTCTTTATGCAATCTACCTCAACAGCCGGCTGCCCAAGGACGCGGCGCGGGCCACGCAAAGTGCGCTGATCAGTTGCAGCACGGTGGTGCGTTTGAGTCTGTTCGCCATCGCCGGGGTGTATGCCGAGCTACCCTTGTTGATGCTGGCGCTGTGTCTGTTGCCGGCCATGGCGCTGGGCTTGTGGATTGGACGGCGGCTGACGATGCGTTTGTCCCGCGAAGCCTTTGTGCGGCTGGTGACCTGGCTGGTGCTGGCGAGCGGGTTGGCGCTGATCGGACGCTATTTAAGCACTTGACCGGATTGTCTCAGGGATTAAGCTGCCGGCCGCGTTCGTCGCAGAACATCCTTTGACGCAGCAGGCTTGCACCATGAACTCCCAAAGCATCATCGTCCCGAAAATCTCCAACCTGCCGGTGCACGAGCCCCGGGCCCGGGCGATCCTGCGCTGGCTGGTGCGCAAAAACATCGTCAAGGAAGAGTTGAGTACCTGCGGGCGTACCGGTAACCGAATGGCCTACGCCATCGCCGATGGCGCCCGCGCGGTGGTGCTGCACCCCGAGGCGCTGCCGTTCGGTGAGCCGATCAATGGCCTTGAGGTCATTACCAAGCGCTGCATCTACACCCCGGCCAAGGGTTTTCTCGAAGAGGCCGGTTGCGCCGAGTGCCGCCAGGAAATCGGCGAAGCGCTATTCGAAAGTCTGGAAGACTGGATGCCGGGCCGTACCGACAACTTCACCTGCCCCGAGTGCGGGCATGAAGACGACATCAACGGTTTTCTGTATTTGCAGGAATGCGGGTTTTCCAACCTCGGCTTCATCTTCAATAACTGGCTGGAGGCGGGGTTCAAGCAGAGTTTCATCGACGAATTCGCCGACTGGCTGGATCAACCGGTGAGCTGGGTCAAGGTCGAGTTGTAGGGGCCGCTTTTTCCGTACATCAGCAACATTGATATAAGACAAGTTTTACATTGAACCCGAAGGGGTGTCTGACTATAATGGCGCGCTTCCATTTTCCCGCTCGGGAGCCCCCGCGATGCTGCGTATCAGCCAAGAAGCTCTGACCTTCGACGACATTCTTTTAGTGCCTGGTTATTCCGAGGTGCTTCCTAACGAAGTCAGTCTCAAGACCCGCCTCACCCGTGGCATCGAACTGAATATTCCTCTGGTTTCTGCCGCCATGGACACCGTTACTGAAGCCCGTCTGGCAATCGCCATGGCTCAGGAAGGTGGCATCGGCATTATCCACAAGAACATGACCATCGAGCAGCAAGCTGCTGAAGTCCGCAAGGTCAAGAAGTTCGAAGCCGGTGTGGTCAAGGACCCAATCACCATCGAGGCTGACGCCACGGTACGTGATCTGTTTGAACTGACCCGCATGCACAACATTTCCGGCGTTCCGGTCCTGCACGATGGCGACCTGGTCGGCATCGTCACTTCCCGTGACGTACGCTTCGAATCCCGTCTGGAAGCCACCGTTCGTGAAGTGATGACGCCCAAAGAGCGTCTGGTCACTGTTCGCGAAGGCGCCGACAAGAACGAAGTCCGCGAGCTGCTGCACAAGCACCGCCTGGAAAAAGTCCTGATCGTCGATGACAAGTTTGCCCTCAAAGGCATGATGACCGTCAAAGACATCGAAAAAGCCAAGGCTTACCCGCTGGCCAGCAAGGACGACCAAGGTCGTCTGCGTGTCGGCGCTGCAGTCGGTACCGGTAAAGACACCGGTGACCGTGTTGCCGCGCTGGTCAATGCCGGTGTGGACGTCGTGGTGGTCGACACCGCTCACGGTCACTCCAAAGGCGTGATCGACCGCGTTCGCTGGGTCAAAGAGAACTTCCCTGAAGTGCAGGTGATCGGCGGCAACATCGCCACCGGCGCAGCCGCCAAGGCCCTGGCCGAAGCCGGCGCCGACGCCGTCAAGGTCGGTATCGGCCCTGGCTCGATCTGCACCACCCGTATCGTCGCCGGTGTCGGCGTTCCGCAAATCAGTGCCATCGCCAACGTCGCCGCTGCCCTCGAAGGCACTGGCGTTCCGTTGATCGCCGACGGCGGCATCCGTTTCTCCGGTGACCTGTCCAAGGCCATCGTGGCCGGTGCTTCCTGCGTGATGATGGGCTCGATGTTCGCCGGTACCGAAGAGGCACCGGGCGAAATCGAACTGTTCCAGGGCCGTTCCTACAAGGCTTATCGCGGCATGGGTTCGCTGGGCGCCATGTCCCAGGCTCAAGGTTCCTCCGACCGTTACTTCCAGGATTCCTCGGCAGGTGCCGAGAAGCTCGTTCCGGAAGGCATCGAAGGTCGTGTTCCTTACAAGGGCACCCTGAGCGCGATCATTCACCAGTTGATGGGCGGTCTGCGTTCCTCGATGGGTTACACCGGCAGCGCCAACATCGAAGAGATGCGCACCAAGCCTGAGTTCGTGCGGATCACCGGTGCCGGCATGGCCGAATCCCACGTCCACGACGTGCAGATCACCAAGGAAGCGCCAAACTACCGCGTAGGTTGAGGCTTCAAGCAAAACGTCAAATGACCGGGGCTGTTTTATTCAGCCCCGAGTCGTTTCTGAATCAAGACTGTTTCTGAATTACTTAGACGAGACTGAATCATGGCCCTCGACATTCACGCTCACCGCATCCTGATCCTCGACTTCGGTTCGCAATACACCCAACTGATTGCCCGCCGCGTGCGCGAGATCGGTGTGTACTGCGAACTGCACCCGTTCGACATGGACGAAGATGCGATCCGCGAATTCGCTCCAAAAGGCGTGATCCTCGCCGGCGGTCCCGAGTCCGTACACGAAGCCAACAGCCCGCGTTGCCCGCAAGCGGTGTTCGACCTGGGCGTACCGGTTTTCGGTATCTGCTACGGCATGCAGACCATGGCCGAGCAACTGGGCGGCAAGGTGGAAGGTTCCGAGCTGCGTGAGTTCGGTTATGCCCGTGTTGACGTGGTCGGCAAGAGCCGTCTGCTCGACGGCATCGAAGACCACATCGACGCCGACGGCCTGTTCGGCCTCGACGTGTGGATGAGCCACGGTGACAAGGTCACCAAAATGCCAAGCGATTTCCACATCCTGGCCAGCACCCCGAGCTGCCCGATTGCCGGCATGTTCAACGACGAGCGCGCTTACTACGGCGTGCAGTTCCACCCGGAAGTGACCCATACCAAACAGGGCGGTCGCATCCTGTCGCGTTTCGTTCTCGACATCTGCGGCTGTGAAGCCCTGTGGACTCCGTCGAAGATTGCCGAAGACGCCATCGCCAACATCCGCGCACAGGTCGGTACCGACAACGTGCTGCTGGGTCTGTCCGGCGGTGTGGACTCCTCGGTGGTTGCGGCACTGCTGCACAAGGCCATCGGCGATCAACTGACTTGCGTATTCGTCGACAACGGTCTGTTGCGTCTGCACGAAGGCGAGCAGGTTATGGCCATGTTCGCCGAGAACATGGGCGTCAAGGTTATCCGCGCCAACGCTGAAGACCAGTTCCTGAACAACCTGGCTGGCGAAGCCGATCCAGAGAAGAAGCGCAAGATCATCGGTCGCACCTTCATTGACGTGTTCGATGCCGAATCCTGCAAGCTGGACAACATCAAGTACCTCGCTCAGGGCACCATCTACCCGGACGTGATCGAGTCGGCTGGCGCGAAAAGCGGAAAGGCTCACGTGATCAAGTCGCACCACAACGTGGGCGGCCTGCCGGAAGAGATGAACCTGAAACTGGTCGAACCACTGCGCGAACTGTTCAAGGACGAAGTTCGTCGTCTGGGTCTGGAACTGGGCCTGCCGTACGACATGGTCTACCGCCACCCGTTCCCGGGCCCGGGCCTGGGCGTGCGGATCCTCGGTGAAGTGAAGAAGGAATACGCCGACCTGCTGCGTCGCGCCGACCACATCTTCATCGAAGAACTGCGCAAGGCCGACTGGTATCACAAGGTCAGCCAGGCATTCGTAGTGTTCCAGCCAGTGAAATCGGTTGGCGTGGTCGGCGATGGCCGCCGTTACGCCTGGGTCGTGGCCCTGCGTGCCGTGGAAACCATCGACTTCATGACCGCACGTTGGGCACACCTGCCTTACGAACTGCTGGAAACCGTTTCCGGCCGCATCATCAATGAAATCGAAGGCATCTCCCGCGTCACCTACGACGTGTCGAGCAAGCCGCCGGCGACCATTGAGTGGGAGTGATCCCGCGCACGCCATGACGGCGTGAGTGCAGGCAATCCGAAGCCGCGTGAACAGTGTTCACGCGGCTTTTTTGTTGTCGCTTACAAAGGGCCGGACCATCCGGCCAGTGTCATGCCTCGGTCGTCCAGGGCCTTGAACAAGGCTTCGACGCTGTCAAAGCGTTTCTCATGGACGGTGGGCCAGCCGGGCCGCTCGATGAAGCAGCGTCCTGATTCGAAGCGGATCGACGTACGTGCTATCAGGTTGTCGCGGCCGCGGTGAATCAGCAGGGTTGCGCCGGGTTCATTCTTCAAGGTGTACATTCCCGGACGACTCAGCAACTGTTCGATTTCCAGTTTGGTCTTGGCTTTCCACGGTGTCTGCACTTGCAGGCGCATATCACCTTTGACTTGACCGATAGTCTTGCCCCTCTCGTCCAGGAAGGTCTTGCCGGGATCCGGTTCGAACCCGCGAGACTCGCCATAACCGACATCTTCGATGCGCAGGCCGAGGGCATTTTCCAGCTCACTGACACCGGCGACGCCTTCGAAGGTGTTCGAATGGGAATTGCCCATGAGCGCTACCCATTTGTGTGGCCCATGTGCAGCCTGATCGGCCCCGATGATCGTGTGGGCGTAGAAATTCATCATTTTCTGCCGGGTTGTCGGTTCGAGGCCGCTCATCCCCTCCAGTCGGTAACTGGCCATGCAATCGATGGCCTGAATACGCACGCCATGGCGGTTGGCTTCCTTTACCAAATTGAGGAACGTGTAGCGCCGCAGCGGATCGGTCATGTGTCCACGGTCGAGAGTGTTCAGGTACAACTCGAGGTCCCGTGGCATGACCGAGGTCCTGGCAAAATTGTCCAGTGCTGCCTGATGGAAGTCTGTAAGTAGATGTTCCATGTACAGGGTCTTCACGCCTTTGCGGGCGAGTACCGACATTTGCTCCATGAGCCATTGTTTGCTGCCCGTATCGGCATGGCTTTCACCGATGACCAGTCCATTGAACTCCTCCAGAGACCGGTCAATGAACGATTCGGCGGTCGCTCCGGGATCGATGGGCGCAAGCGTCGGGCGTGGGCCGATGTAGAGTCTGGCGTAGTAATGCGTGGCAGCTTCACGCAGTTGCTTGCGCAAGGACCTGAAAGTGTCGAGAGGCGAGTGGCCATCAAGGCTTGCGAATGCATCGCCCAGTGTTCGTTCGTTACCGCTTCTGGCGGCGGTATTTAAACGACTGCGCAGCGGTTTGGGAATTTCATAAGGCGAATCGATTGACGGTGTGTCAGGTAGCAGGACTTCAGAAAGCGGCGTCGAGCCTGTAGCGGTCACGGGCAACGGTAATTTTCCGGGTGTTGCCGATGGATCGATGCGCACGCGCCTTTGCGTCAGGCCCTCGTCCTCCAGCGCTTGTGTCAATTCATGAACACTGTCGAAGTGGCGCCCACTGACCGAGCTCCATCGTGGGCGAACAATGGAAAATCCTGCGGCGTCCCGCACGATGGGGGTACTCACCAGCGTACCGTCACCACTGCGGTGGAAAAGTGTGGAAGGTTCCTGAAGCATGAACATGCCTCTTCCCGGCAACGCGTCTTCGATCGTTCGGGCTGTGACAACCGGTGGTGGCGCGCTCAATTGCAGACGTAAATCGCTTTTGAGCACATCGATGGGGTTGCCCAGCAGATCTTTTATCTTTTTGCCCGGGTCAGGCGACAGGCCGCCGACCTTGCCCACCGTCACTTCTTCTATGCGCAAAGAGGCGCCACCCTGCAGTTCGCCCAGGCCCACGACTTTGTCGAAGGTGCTGGCACGTCCTTCGTCCACCAGTGCTACCCAGCGATGGTCCCCCCTTGCTGCCTGATCGGTCCGGATCGCGGTGTCGGAAAAATAGTTCATCATTTTCCGGCTGCTGGTTTCTGACGTTTGCTCCATGTGGGGGAAACGGCGACTGGCCATGCAGTCTATGGCCTGGACCCGGATATGGTTTTTCTGTGCGCTTTTCACCAGCTCCGTGTACGAGTGAGGACCGGCAGGGTCGGTACCGAACCGGGTATCGAGGGTCTTGAGATAATCTTCCAGCTCGTGCGGCAACTGGCCTGTCTTGTGGAAAAGCTCGAGATTCGCTTGGTGAAAGTCGGTCAGAAGATGATCCAGATACAGGGTTCTGACCTTCTGTTTGTTCAGCACCTTGAAATTGTCGATCAGTACGCCACGCGCGCCCGTGGCGGCTGTTTCCTGACCGATCACCAGCCCGGAGATTTCCTTGAACAGGCGCTTGCTCATGTCAGCGAACGAAGTTGCGGGTTTGAAGGCGGGTAACGTCGGCCGCGCAGGCGTAGCCGGGACACTGAAGAAATCGATGGCATCGTCGTACAGGCTGCGGCGCAGCGTCTTGAAGTCCTGATAGAGACTGTCGCTGGCATGCAGGCTGTCCAGCGGGAAATCGTCCACGCGGGTCTGCGCCACTGAACGCAGCGTGTCTCTGAAGGATTCAGGAATGTCATACGGCATCAGTTGCTTGCCCACTCTGGGCAGCGGATCGGCGGTGTGCCCCCAAGGCCAGTCGCCAAATATCTTCATCCCACCCTTGAGGCCTGGACGTACAGCAGGTTCCCATTTCAGCGCTTCATTCAGACGAACCGGCACATTGCGGTAAAACGAATACGGATTGGCCGGGTCGATGATGACCCAGCCACCCAGTTGCCCTACATGACGAACCTGATAAAACCCCTGACCGGTAGAGCGGCGCATGTAGATGTAGTGTTTGCCCGACGTGGTTTGAATGATCTGTTCAAATTTCGGGCCGTCAGTTTCGATGCGGGTCCTTTCGTCGATCTCGGTCTTGAACGATTCGAGAAAGTCCTCGGGTGCTTCAGGCAATACCTGTTTCGGTGCGACCTCCACCAGAGAGGGTAGCGGTGTTCGAGCCTGGGCCGCTGCCTCCAGTTTTTCTTCCGGGGTAATGGACAGTTCGGATATCGCTGATTCCTCTGTCTGAGCGAGGAATGTCTCGGACTCGGCAATTTCGGGCAACTTGCTGCCGCCCTTGATGAACATGGCATTGAACAGCGTGTCGATGGCTGTGAAAACCGCCCCTGTCACGCCGGCCTTGCGCGCCTGCGGCGTCTTGCCGTTGACTGCCTGATCGATCTGCAACCCGACGTTGGCGATGCCCGCACCGACCACGGCCAGCGCTACCGGCCAGCCAACGGCCGCCATCGGCCCGAATACGCGGTTGAAGGCGTTGAGGTAACCGATCCACAGCTTTTTGCGCAGATCACCATTGGAATGCAGCATGAATTCCGCATCGCTGATCATGCGGGCGTGGGTGGCGGTCGCCAGAAAACTGAAGATATCGCCACTGAGAGCAGCACCGGTGTGAGCCACCAGCGTGTGATCGTCGCTGTCCCAGGTGCTGACGAGCAGATCCAGCACATGGTTCAACCCGACGTTATCGATATGCGGTGCGCGCCACAGCTCCGAGATGCCTCCCGCCAGCGGCCCGAAAGCCCAGAGCCATCGCCGCTTCGCGACCGCACGCCAGGACGTATCCTCCATGATGTCGTGATCGGCAATCTGAAAATGTGCCATGAAGCGTTTTCGGTCGGAGGGCTTTCTGATCTGCGACAGCACCCACCAGTGCAGCTCACGGGCATTTTGCAAGGCATGTACACCCCAGATCTCCCCCGGTACGTAGAGGATGACACCGCCCTTGCCATCGGTGATGCACAGAATGTCGGTCGCGACGAAACCACCGATTTTCAGCAAACTGACGTGCAATCCATCGGCTGGCGGCGTTTCGTCTTCAAGCATTTTGCGTGTCACGGGCCAACCGACATTTCCGGCGATGGCTTTGACGGCCATGCGGAAGTTGTCGTCCGACAGCCGACCGCCTTCCCGGTCTTCCATGGCCTTGGCCAGAAAGGTGCACTTGGCCAGGGTTCTGAAGGTCTTGCCATGCTTGGTCCAGAACGAATCGACCTTTTTCCGGTAGCGGTCGGCGAAGTTGATCTTCCAGAACTCTTTGAGGACGTCACTGCTATGCAGCTTCACTTCGTTGGTTTCGTTATAGGTGCCGGCGTCCGGGCCGGCGGTATAGAAACCTGCGTCGGAATCAAGCAGGTCGGCGTTGTCCTGGTCGTGAACGCTGAAGCGCTGGATCACCAGTTGCGGCAGGGTCATCGATTCGCGTGGCGTTTCAAACAGGTGTTCCCAGCCGGTGAAGGTTCGCGGGCTGCTTTGGGCTGCGTGGAACCGATGCCAGTAAACCTGTTCGGGTTCCAGGTGAGCGAGGTCATGGCTGGCGAGGATCTCTCTGGCAATCGAGCAGGCCATTTCATACATGTCGGGGCAGGCCTCGACCAGGGCGGGAACCAGTGCCTTGAGGGCGTTTCTGTCGGCGCTGTTGGGCAGTGCCATGTCGCGTGTCGTGTCCACAATCTTTCCTTGAGCGTGGTGGATAAAAAACGACCGCGATGATTTCAGGAGACGCAGGACACGTCTGTCAGACGCAGCGCTGCTGGCCTGTCGTCTGAAGTTAAAAAATGCATCGGAAACAGGCTTCACGCTTGTAGTCTGCGGCCATCCGCCGCGCTGCCCTTACTGTTTCGCAACCGCAGGTGTATCGTATTCGCCTTTTGCGGGCGCCCTGGCCTGCGGCTGATACGTGAGGTAGTTGTGTCCATGTCCTTTACCCGTCGACAAATTCTCGGTGGCCTGGCCGGTCTTGCAGTGGTTGGCGCTGGAGCCGGTGGTGTGACGCGGTACTGGCTGGGCAAGGTGGCCGATGCCAACGCCGGGCATGACTACGAGCTGATCGCAGCACCGCTGGACGTCGAGCTGGTGCCGGGGCACAAGACCGAGGCCTGGGCGTTCGGTCCGTCGGCACCGGGTACCGAATTGCGCGTGCGTCAGGGCGAGTGGCTGCGGGTGCGCTTCATCAACCATCTGCCGGTGGCCACCACCATTCACTGGCACGGCATTCGCCTGCCGCTGGAGATGGACGGCGTGCCGTACGTTTCGCAATTGCCGGTGTTGCCGGGGGAATACTTCGATTACAAATTCCGTGTGCCGGATGCCGGTAGCTACTGGTATCACCCGCACGTCAGCAGCAGCGAAGAACTCGGTCGCGGGCTGGTCGGGCCGTTGATCGTGGAGGAGCGCGAACCGACCGGGTTCAAATACGAAAAGACCCTGAGCCTGAAGAACTGGCACATCGACGACGAGGGCAACTTCGTCGAGTTCAGCATCCCGCGCGAAGCGGCCCGTGGCGGTACGGCGGGGCGGCTGTCGACCATCAACGGCGTGCCTTCACCGATCATCGAGCTGCCAGCCGGACAGATAACCCGGGTGCGCCTGCTCAACCTCGACAACACCCTGACCTATCGCATCAATATTCCCGGCGTCGAAGCGCAGATCTATGCCCTGGACGGCAACCCGGTCGAGCCGCGCCCGTTGGGCAAGGAATACTGGCTCGGCCCGGGCATGCGCATCTGCCTGGCGATCAAGGCGCCGCCGGCCGGTGAGGAACTGTCGCTGCGCAACGGCCCGGTTCGCCTGGGCACCCTGCGTTCGGTGGCCAACAACGATGCGCCGACCGTCTGGCCGAAAGCACTGCCTGCCAACCCCGTCGCCGAACCGGATCTGGCCAATGCCGAGAAACTCAACTTCAATTTCGAATGGGTCGGTTCGGTGTCGGTGAACGTCGACAACGGCAAGCCGCCGAGTCTGTGGCAGATCAACGGCAAGGCCTGGGACATCACCGACAAGACCTGCGCCGATCGGCCGATCGCCAGCCTGAAACTGGGCCAGAGTTATATTTTCGAACTGAAGAACATGACCCAGTATCAGCACCCGATCCACCTGCACGGCATGAGCTTCAAGGTGATTGCGTCGAATCGGCACAAGATCGTGCCGTACTTCACCGACACTTATCTGCTGGGCAAGAACGAACGCGCGCAAGTGGCGCTGGTGGCGGATAACCCGGGGGTGTGGATGTTCCACTGCCACGTGATCGATCACATGGAAACCGGCCTGATGGCCGCCATCGAGGTGAAGTGATGCGCCAGATTCGCCCCGCGGCGATCATCGACCGCAGCCGTGATCGTGACTTCATGCGCGAGGCGCTGGAATTGGCGGCCCAAGGCGCGGCCCTCGGCGAAGTGCCGGTGGGCGCGGTGCTGGTGCAGGAGGGGGAAATCATCGGCCGTGGATTCAACTGCCCGATCAGTACCAGCGACCCCAGCGCACATGCAGAAATGGTCGCGATCCGCGCCGCCGCGCAAGCAGTGGACAACTATCGTCTGCCGGGCAGCACGCTGTACGTGACGCTGGAGCCGTGCAGCATGTGCGCCGGGCTGATCGTGCATTCGCGGGTTGCTCGCGTGGTGTACGGCGCACTGGAGCCCAAGGCCGGGATTGTGCAGAGTCAGGGGCAGTTCTTCACCCAGGGCTTTCTCAACCATCGAGTGCTGTATGAAGGTGGGGTGCTGGCGGAGGAGTGCGGGGCAGTGTTGACCGAGTTCTTCCGGGCACGGCGCGCAAAACCGGCAGAATGAAAAAACCTGTGGGAGCGAGCTTGCGCGCTCCCACAGTTTTTTTGTGTTCGGAAGATTTACTTCTTCGCGACAATCACCGCCCGCATCGGCGCCGGCAGCCCTTCGATCGTCTTGCTGTGATCTTGCGGATCGAGGAAGTCACTCAGCGACTGATACTTCATCCACTCGGTTCCGCGCTGTTCATCGACCGTTGTCATGCTGACATCCACGCAACGAATGTCGGTGAACCCCGCACGCCGCAGCCACAACTCCAGCGCCGGCACCGACGGCAAAAACCATACATTACGCATCTGTGCATAACGGTCTTCCGGCACCAGCACCTGATGCTTGTCGCCTTCGACCACCAGCGTCTCCAGTACCAGCTCGCCACCCTTCACCAGGCAATCCTTGAGCGCCAGCAAATGCTCGATCGGGGAGCGACGGTGATAGAACACACCCATCGAGAACACGGTATCGAAGCCTTCCAGATTCGGCGGCAGGTCTTCGAACGGGAACGGCAGGTGCCAGACATTCGGCTCTGACAGATAACGCTGCACCGCCTGGAACTGGCAGAAAAACAGCCAGTTCGGATCGACGCCGATCACGCTGTCGGCGCCGGCACCGAGCATGCGCCACATGTAGTAGCCGTTACCGCACCCGACGTCGAGGATGCGTTTGCCCTTCAGATCCAGGTGCGGAGAAACCCGCGACCACTTCCAGTCCGAGCGCCACTCGGTGTCGACGTGCACGCCGAACAGGTCGAACGGCCCCTTGCGCCAAGGCGATAAACCCATCAGCGCGGTGCGCATCTGTACGCGGGTTTCGGCGTCGCAATCGGTGTCGAGTTTCAGGCCGTCGAGCAGGTCGACTTCGGTCGGCTGGATCTTCGGCAAGGCGTCCAGCGCACTTTGCCAGCGCTCCAGATCGCCGTGGCCTTTCTCCATTTTCTTGTCGAGTTGCGCTTGCAGGGTGTTGGCCCATTCGGCCAGCGGCGTGCCGGCCAGACGGCGGGCGAGGGGGGACAGATCAATCATGGCAAGGCAATCAACGAGGCAAAGTTAAGACACTGGAACCACGGCACGACTTTCGAGAACCCGGCGGTCAGCAGGCGCTCGCGGTGTTCTTCGAGGCTGTCGGGCTTCATGACGTTTTCGATGGCACTGCGCTTCTGGGCGATTTCCAGTTCGCTGTAGCCGTTGGCGCGTTTGAACGCGACGTGCAGATCGGTCAGCAGCGCGTGTTCTTCGGCATCGCTGAAGCGCAACTTCTCCGACAGAATCAGCGCGCCACCCGGCAGCAACGATTGGCGAATGCGCGACAGCAACGCCGTGCGCTGATCCGGGGCAATGAATTGCAGAGTGAAGTTCAGCGCCACCACCGAGGCCGGTTTGAAAACGAGGGCGAGGATGTCGCCTTCGATCACTTCGACCGGCAGCAACTCCTGGAACATCGAGTCTTGACCGTTGAGGTACTCGCGGCAGCGCTCGACCATCGCGGCCGAGTTATCCACCGCGATCACCCGGCAACCGTCGGTGCGCACATGACGGCGCAGGGCCTGAGTCACGGCACCCAGCGAGGCGCCGAGATCGTAGAGCACGCTGTTCGGCTGCGCGAACTGCGCCGCGAGCACGCCGAGGTTCTCGACGATGGTCGGATAACCCGGCACCGAACGCTTGATCATGTCCGGGAACACCCGCACCACGTCTTCGTTGAAGGCGAAGTCAGGCACCTGGGCCATCGGCTGGGCGAAAATGCGATCGGGTTCTTTGCTCACGGCGGTTCCGGCGGTGTCGATGAAAAGGCCGGCATTTTAGCCAAACTGGCGCGCAGATGCGCGGGTTGTCTGATAAACCGCTTTGCAGCCAGTGATCGTTCCCACGCAGACAGTTCGACGCCTTGACGCGGGAACGATCAAAGATCTTTTAAAGGTCGGGACGTTTGGTTTGGGAAAATGCCGAGGCGGCAATGCCCCATTGCCCCAGCCAGTAACTGAGGATGATGACGTACGGCGCAGCGTGGAACGGTGCGACAAAACGATCGATGCCGATCACGCTGTCGGAGAACACGAACGCCACCGCGCCGCCGGCCGCGAGCAACGCCGAACGTTGCGGTACGCCGCTGCCGAGTCGGGCGAGAGCGCGCCAGAGCATGGCGCTGATGGCGGTGCCGTAGACGATCACCGGCACGGTCAACGGTCCGAGTCCGCTGCTGATCAATATGCCCAACAGCACGGCGCCAACGCCAAGGGCAAGCACCAGCGGCAACAGAGCCAGACGCCGGCAATCGCTGAGGTAAGCCTTGAGATACGCCAGATGCGCGACCAGAAACGCACCCAGGCCAAACACGAACAAATCTCCCGGCCATGCCAGCAGCACATCGCCGAGCAACGAGAAAATCAGACCGAGGCTGATCCAGCGGCGATAGTCGCTCGGCGGCGCATCGTGCAGCCAGCCCAGCAACGCCAGCACCGGCAACGGTTTGACCAGCAGGCAAAGCAGCGCCGCATGGGTGCTGACGCCATAGAGAAAGGTCGCTGCGCCCATCAGCGCGAGGATCAGCCAGCCCACGATCAGTTCACCGAGATCGCGCAGTCAAAGGTTTCCACCGGCTCGACTTCAGGCTCCCAGGGTTGTTGCGAGGTCAGGCGCAGGCGTCCTGTGCCGGTGGCGAAAGCCTGGAAGCGCCAGGTGGAGAAACCGCCCGCGCCGACCATGCCGGAATCTTTCGGGCTGCTGTAGACCTCGGGGCTGAGGGCGCGCAATACGCCGCCGGCAGAATCCTGGATGGCCCAGCGGTAGCCGGTGGTGGGGTTGCTCGGGAGCATGACGATCAGGTTTTGCCCGTTGGTCAGCCGCACCGGGCATTCGCTCTGTTTTTCCACGGTCACGTTGGTTTTCGGTTGCGTGGCGCAGGCGGCCAGCAGGGCGAGGGACAGGGGGACAAACAGGCGAAGGGGGGACATGGATTCAGTGGCTCCGGTGTTGGCGACGAACGGCGAGCATAACTGAAGATAAGACAAAGTGTGACCGCGCCAGGCTTGGCGTGATCGTTCCCACGTCGAGGCGTCGAACCGTCCGCGTGGGAATGCCGCCCGGGACGCTCTGCGTCCCTTCGCAAGCGTGACGCGGAGCATCACAGGATGCATTCCCACGCGGAGCGTGGGAACGATCATCAGGGGAGGGTTAGAAAAGCACCTTCGCCACATCCGAAAACTTCTTGGCGAAATGCACCGTAATGCCTTCCTTCAGGTAATCCGGCAGTTCCTCAAAGTTGCCCCGATTCGGCTCCGGCAAAATCAACTCGAAAATCTTCTGCCGCCGCGCCGCAATCACCTTCTCGCGCACCCCGCCAATCGGCAGTACATGCCCGGTCAGCGTCAGTTCACCGGTCATCGCCACGCCTTTTTTCGGCGGCTGATTGCGGGCGAGCGAGAGCAGGGCGCTGGCCATGGTCACGCCGGCGCTCGGGCCGTCTTTCGGTGTCGCACCTTCCGGCACATGCAGGTGGACGAAAGCTTCGTCGAAGAATTTCGGGTCACCACCAAAGGATTTGAGGTGCGAACTGACGTAGCTGTAGGCGATCTCCGCCGACTCCTTCATCACATCGCCCAGTTGCCCGGTGAGCTTGAAGCCACGATTCAGGGTATGAATCCGCGTGGCCTCGATCGGCAAGGTCGCGCCGCCCATGCTGGTCCACGCCAGGCCAGTGATCACGCCGGTGCCGGACAGCACCTGCTCGTTGCGGAACACCGGATGGCCGAGGGACGCTTCGAGGTCTTTCGGCCCTAGCTTGATCACCGCTTTCGGGTCGTCGATCAGCTTCATCACCGCTTTGCGCACCAGTTTGCCCATCTGTTTTTCCAGCTGGCGCACGCCGGCTTCACGGGCGTAGCCGTCGATCAGGGCTTTGAGGGCGCTGTCGCTGATGCTCAGGCTGCCCTTGGACACGCCGGCCTTTTCCAGCAGTTTCGGCCACAGGTGACGCTTGGCGATGGCGACTTTTTCTTCGGTGATGTAGCCCGACAGGCGAATCACTTCCATCCGGTCCAGCAATGGGCCGGGGATCGAATCCAGGGTGTTGGCGGTGCAGACGAACAGGACTTTCGACAGGTCCATTCGCAGGTCCAGATAGTGGTCGAGGAATTCGACGTTCTGTTCCGGGTCGAGGGTTTCGAGCAGCGCCGAGGCCGGGTCGCCCTGGTAGCTCTGGCCCATCTTGTCGATCTCGTCGAGCATGATCACCGGGTTCATCACTTCGACGTCTTTCAACGCCTGCACGAGTTTGCCCGGTTGCGCACCGATGTAGGTGCGGCGGTGGCCCTTGATTTCGGCTTCGTCGCGCATGCCACCGAGGCTGAAGCGGTAGAACGGCCGGCCGAGGGATTCGGCGATGGATTTGCCGACGCTGGTTTTACCCACGCCCGGCGGGCCGACCAGCAGTACGATGGAACCGCTGATTTCGCCTTTGTAGGCACCGACCGCGAGGAACTCCAGGATCCGGTCCTTGATGTCATCGAGGCCAGCGTGGTGTTTGTCGAGCACCTTGCGCGCGTGCTTGAGGTCGAGCTTGTCCTCGCCATACACGCCCCATGGCACTGAGGTCGCCCAGTCGAGGTAGTTGCGGGTGACGGCGTACTCCGGCGATCCGGTCTCGAGGATCGACAGCTTGTTCATCTCTTCTTCGAGGCGCTTCTGCACCTGCGTCGGCAGGACCTTGCCTTCCAGACGCTGCTCGAACTGTTCGAGGTCGGCGCTGCGGTCGTCCTTGGTCAGGCCCAGCTCCTGCTGGATGACCTTGAGCTGCTCCTTGAGGAAGAACTCGCGCTGATGCTCGCCGATCTTGCGGTTCACTTCGGCGGAGATCTCTTTTTGCAGGCGCGCGACTTCGACTTCCTTGCGCAGCATCGGCAGGACTTTTTCCATGCGCTTGAGCATCGGCACGCAGTCGAGCACTTCCTGCAGCTCGGGGCCGGTGGCGGAGGTCAGGGCGGCGGCGAAGTCGGTCAGCGGCGACGGATCGTTGGGGCTGAAGCGGTTGAGGTAGTTCTTCAGCTCTTCGCTGTACAGCGGGTTGAGCGGCAGCAGTTCCTTGATCGCGTTGATCAGCGCCATGCCGTAGGCCTTGACCTCGTCGGTCGGCTCGGTGGGCTGGTGCGGGTATTCGACTTCAACCAGATACGGTGGGCGGTGGTGTTTGAGCCAGGTCTTGATGCGCACGCGGCTCAGGCCTTGGGCGACGAATTGCAGTTTGCCGTTTTCGCGGCTGGCGTGGTGCACCTTGACCAGGGTGCCGTATTGCGGCAATGCCTTGGTGTCGAAGTGGCGCGGGTCTTCCTGGGGCGTGTCCATGAAGAACAGGGCCAGGGAGTGGTGCTCGGATTTGCTGACCAGTTCGAGGGTTTCGGCCCAGGGTTCTTCGTTGACGATGACCGGCAGCACTTGGGCCGGGAAGAACGGGCGGTTGTGGATCGGGATGATGTAGACCTTGTCCGGCAGGTTCTGGCCGGGCAGGGCGAGGCCTTTGCCGGGGACGTGGTGTTCGATGTGTTCGGCGTCGGCTTCGGTGATGTCGTCGGGGTTCTCGGGGAATTCTTGCTGGTCGCTCATGGGGCACCTGCGCAATGGGGTATGGCTGTTAGATGGGGCAGGGTTTGGGTGGTTTCAATGGGGGTGGGTGTTTCTGCTTGTGTGTTCAGGGTTTTGACAGGGTTTTGGGGTTGGGCTTGGCGGCCTTTGGGCCGGCCATGCTCTTGGGTTTTGGGTGAATATCCGTTTCTGCGGGGGTTGCCGCTGGCGGTTTCGCCCTTACGGCGAGGCACTTTTTTCAAACGCCAAAAAAGTACCCAAAAAGGCTCGTCCCGGCGTTCGGCCCTCGCAGGCTCGGGTTCCTTCGCTCCGGCGTCCCTCCGGGGGCATCGACTTCGTCGATGAGTTCGGCTTCGCCAAACGGCGCTGCGCGCCAATCCCCGGATGAACACCTCCACTCAGCCTTCCGAAGGGACGGTGGATCAAGATCAAGAGCTTTATCGAGCTAACGCTCATCCTGTTTTTTGGGGAGCCATGCGCGGGTTGGTCGACCGGGGAATGGAACCTGGCAGGGCGTAGGCCCTCCCGCGCATGGCTGTAACTTGATCGTTCCCACGCTCTGCGTGGGAATGCAGCCCGGGACGCTCTGCGTCCCAATCGATCTGCCAGCGAATGCAGTCTGTGGCTGGCAGTCGATTTCGTCAGGGCGGCTTAGCTGGGTGTCGGGTAACGCTGTACTTCGACGTTATCCAGTACTCGGTTCACCGCCAGTTCCGCCAGCATGATCACTTGCTGAATCCCCAGGATCCGATGCCGCTGCGGCGTATCGACAAAAGCCGCTACATCACTGGCCATGACACTGGCTGTGGCCAAAGACTCACAGGCATGGGCCAACAGCGTTTCGTCGTCCATGTCCGGGGAGATCTGAAACATCTGGCTCGGTCGGCGGCCGGGGCATTTTTTCGGGATGGGGTTGAAGTGGTGGTCGAGCGCGCGTTCGGCGGCGTCGTGGAGTTTCTTTGAATCGGCGGATTCGTAGGGCGAGGTGTCGTTTGATTCGGGGGGATTGGGTGTTGGTTTTTTCATGGTGAATACTCAGTTGGTGAAATTGGAGCTGCCTTCGAATGCCGCGACGCAATCTGAGGTGGCAGCTGTACGCGGGTTCGCGGACCGATAACTGAGGAATCGGCATACCTCCAAGGAAGGTATCCCGCGCACAGCCGCCATGAAACAAACAACAGGCACCGAGGTGCCGTGAGGTTGGCGATTATGCATCAGTTATCGGGCCGCGACGCCCGTTCGCTGAATTTGCAGCGACCCCCAAAGCCTATCCACCCCATTTCCGAGCCACAACCGACGCGACATGTCAGAAACATCCCCTGCAAATCCCCCGTCTGTAGGACATAAACACCTCGTTTAAAAAAACGCAGCCCACAAAAAAAGGCGACACCCCTCACAGGGCATCGCCTTTCTCTTTACCGCCGCTAAAACTTATTCCGGCAGTTTGTAAGCAATCACATAGTCACCCATCTTGGTGCCCAGCGAGCCGTGGCCACCGACAACGAGCAGGACGTATTGCTTGCCGTCCTTGCCGGTGTAGGTCATCGGGGTCGCCTGGCCGCCAGCAGGCAGACGGGATTTCCACAGCTCTTTACCGGTGTTTACGTCGTAAGCACGCAGGTACTGGTCGAGGGTGCCGCTGAGGAAGCCGACGCCGCCGGCAGTGACGATCGAGCCGCCCATGCTTGGCACGCCCAGGGTGAAGCCGATCGGGATTGGCGAGCTGTCGCGGCTGGTACCGTTTTTGCGTTTCCAGACGACTTTGCCGGTGGTCAGGTCGATACCGGCGACATAGCCCCAGGCCGGGGCCTGGCACGGTACGCCCAGTGGCGACATGAACGGATGCATGATCACCGCGTATGGCGCGCCGGTGTTCGGTTGCACGCCAGCGGTTTCGCTCTCGCGCTTGCTGCCGGCGGCGACTTTTTCGCGCGGCACCATTTTCGAGACGAAGGCCATGTAGTTCGGGCTGGTGAACAGCATCTGGCGAACCGGGTCGACCGATACGCCGCCCCAGTTGAACACGCCGACGTTACCCGGATAAATCAGGCTGCCCTGTTCCGACGGAGGCGTGTACTGGCCTTCGTAGCGCAGTTCCTTGAACTGGATGCGGCACAGCATCTGGTCGAACGGGCTGGCGCCCCACATGGCTTTTTCGGTCAGTTCCGGGGCCAGCAGGTTCAGGTCCGAACGGGCCTGGGTCGGTGCGGTGTGGTCGCCTTTCACGGCGCCTTGCGGAACCGGGATTTCCTTGATCGGGATGATCGGCGTGCCGTCGCGACGGTCGAGGACGTACAGGCTGCCTTGTTTGGTCGGGGCGATCAGTGCAGGTTTGATGCCGTCGGCGGTTTTCATGTCCAGCAGGGTTGGCTGGCTGCCGACGTCCATGTCCCACAGGTCGTGGTGGGTGAACTGGTAGTTCCAGCGCACTTTACCGGTGCTCAGGTCCAGGGCGACAACACCGGCGCTGAACTTCTCGGCGCCCGGAGTGCGGTCGGCGCCCCACTGGTCCGGAGTCTGGTTGCCCAGTGGCAGGTAAACCATGTTGAGTTTTTCATCAACACTGGCCAGCGACCACATGTTGGCCGAGTTGCGGCTGTAGGTCTGGCCCGGGGCCAATGGCTCGGTGGCGTCCGGGTTGTTGCTGTCCCAGTTCCATACCAGATGACCGTCACGCACGTCGTAGGCGCGGATCACGCCGGAAGGTTCGTTGGTCGACTCGTTGTCGGTTACGTGACCACCCATGATCACCAGATCGCGAGTGATTGCGGCTGGCGAGGTGGAGTAGTAGCCACCCGGGGTGAATGGGCCGATGCCCTGGGTCAGGTCAACCACGCCTTTGTTGCCGAAGCCTTCGCAGATTTTGCCGGTGTCGGCGTTCAGTGCGATCAGGCGTGCATCGGCGGTCGGCAGGTACAGGCGACGCGGGCATGCCTGAGCGACGGCTTTGCCGGCTTCGGAGATGACGACGGAGGCTGCGTTTTCAGACTTGGCGTAAGCCGCTTCGTCGTAGTACGACACGCCACGGCAGGTCATGTGGGCGAAGCCCTTGAAGCCGACCGGGCTCTTGATTTGCGGGTCGAAGCGCCACAGTTCCTTGCCGGTGTCCGGGTCCAGCGCCAGTACTTTGCTGTGAGCGGTGCAGGCATAGAGCATGCCGTTGGCTTTCAGCGGGGTGTTTTCGTTGGTCAGCTCGACCGGGTCATCGGCAGTCGGCAGGTCGCCGGTCTGGATGCGCCAGGCTTCTTGCAGTTTGTCGACGTTGGCCGGGGTGATCTGCTTCAGTGGCGAGTAGCGGTCACCGAACTCGGTGCGGCCGTAGGCCTGCCAGTCGCCATCGGGCATGGCTGGCGCGGTGCTGGTGGTGTCGGCGGTGTCGCGACCCAGTTCGCCAAAGGTTTCGCCCGGGTGGGTGAACAGGCTGGCCAGGGCGGTGACGCCGGCCAGAATCACGGCCACGGTCAGGCCGCCGGTGCCCATCGGAGCAGGACCGTTGAGCAGCAGCGGACGACGGAACCACGGCAGCAGCATCACGAAGCCGAGGACAAACCACAGCGCCAGACGCGGCACCAGTTGCCACCAGTCCAGGCCGACTTCCCACAGCGCCCAGACGGTGCTGGCGAACAGCACGATGGCGTACAGGCCCAGTGCTGCGCGACGACGCATCAGTAGCAGAATGCCGGTCAGCGTGATGCCGATACCGGCCAGCAGGTAGTACAGCGAGCCGCCGAGCGTGCTCAGCTTGATTCCCCCGGCCAGCATGGCCAGGCCCATCAGTAGAAGCAGAATGCCGAGCAGGCTCGGTAGCAGACGGCCTCGACTCGAAGCACTTTCGGTGCTCATAGTGTGGTTCTCCGTGACGTTTCAAGTAGTCCCGCGCTGTAGTCACTTTAGATGACGATTGGGCGCAGGCATGGTTCATTGCAAAATTGGAATCAGAACGACGACTGGATCTTGATCCCGCCAATCAGCGCGTCATCGACCTTGTCCACACCGCCCGGATGGCGGATGTATTGCAGGTTCGGGCGCACCGTCAGCCAATTGGTGACGTGCACGCCGTAATAGAGTTCGGCGCTGTATTCGGTGTCCTGCGGCGGCAGGTAGGACGGGTCGTCGTAGTCGTAGACGGCGTGGGCCTGGTTGGTCGCTTCGGCGTTCTTGCGGTAGGCCGGATTGACGTGAACGCGGGCCAGGGCGAAACCGATGTCGTCTTTTGCGCGGGCGTCGAACAGGCCTTTGTAGACCACGCCGGCCTGGACGTAGTTGTCGATAGCGTTGGTCTTCTTGTCGTGCATCGTGCCGTTGGCGAACACGCTCAAACCACGAGAGTTGTCGCTGGCGACGCTGGTGATCTGCTGCTGTACACCGAGCCACACGCCGTGTTTGCTCGACGCGCTGCGATAGGCTTCGCCGCTCAGGGCGGCCGGCTGGCCGTTGCTGTCTTTATAGGCGTCGGTGGCCTTGGCGTTGCTGTAGTAGTAGCCGGCGCGGTATTCGCCCGGCAGGCCGTTGAGCTTCGGCGTCCACACAAGTTCGATCGGCAGGATCGCGCCCTGGGTGCCGCTGCCACTGAGTTTGAAACCGTTGCCGCGATCAAGGTTCGACGGGTTCTGCTCATAGGCGCCGACTTGCGCGTACAACTCTGGCGTCAGGTGATATTTAACGCGCAGCGCCCATTGGCTGACCGGCCAGTTGTACCAGATGCCGCCGACCCAGTTGCCGACCTGCGAGCCGCAGAACGCCAGGTTCTGGAAGTCGCACGGGAAAGTGTTGAAATCTTCACCTTCACCGAAGCGGCCGACCTTGATGTCGAGCTTCTGGTCGAAGAATTTCTGCTGATACCACATCTGCGTCAGGCGGGTGGTCTGGCCACGGCCCCAGACTTCCTGGGCCGAAGTGAAACCACCGACGCGCGGGTCGTTGATGCGGTCGTTGCTGATGTTGTTGCCGTTGCGCTTGGTCACGGTCAGCTGAAATTCGGCGTCGTTCCAGCCCAGCAGTTTTTGCAGGTCCAGATGAGTGCCGAGGCCCCATTGATCGCTGTAGCGTGCAGTGCGGTCGTGGTCGTAGCCGCCGTGCAGGTTGCTGCCCATTTCGCCGGTGTAATCGAGCTTGAAGTCGATGCCTTTCGCCGAAAGTTCGCTGCGGGTGCCGTTCCAGTCACCGAGCATATACGGTGATTCACTGTCGAAGGCCGGAGTGGCCTGGGTGCAGGTGGCGAGGCCAAGGGCGGTGCAGCCGCCGATCAGGCGCAAGGCTGAGATAGCGCTGTCTCGGGAAAACGGAAAATCGGGCATGAAATGGTCTTTCTTGATCTTTTTTGGGGATGAGCCGACCGCTACGATTTGACGCAGGCAGTGAAGCGATTCAGCAGAAGGGCGGCAGGATAATGTCCTGTTACAAAAACACAAAGTGCTTTTGCAGACATGAACCCTTTCGGATTCGGTAACAGTGCGTCAATCGATCACATTGCCGGTGTCGACCGAGCCTGCGATCTTGCGCGGTTCACCTACATTTGAAGGAAGGCCTTCCACCGGCTCAGCCCCTCGGCTAAGGTGCGCGGCTTCTGCATTTTCACTTCGCCCAAAGGCCCGGCATGAACGACCACAACCCCGATCCGCTGCACGGCGTGACCCTCGAACAGATCCTCAATGCACTGGTGACCCACTACGAATGGTCGGGCCTGGCCGAGCGCATCGACATCCGTTGCTTCAAGAGCGATCCAACCATCAAGTCGAGCCTGACCTTTTTGCGCAAGACGCCGTGGGCGCGGGAAAAGGTTGAGCGTCTGTACGTGAAGCTGATGCGCACCAAGCGACCGCTCTGAGATGAACGCCGTATGGCGGCGACGCCTGATCACTTCAGCCGCGGTGCTGGGCTGGGCCGGACTGGGGATTCAGCTGTACCTGATTTTCTTTGCGCGCCTGAGCGTCGGCGCCAGTCTGCTGGGCGGGCTGGTGAGTTTCTTCAGTTACTTCACCGTGATCACCAACACCCTGGTGGCGGTGGTGCTGACCTGCGCGGTGACCGATCGCGAATCCGCTGCGCGCCAGTGGTTTCTGCAACCCTGGGTCAGCAGCGGGATTGCCGTCAGCATTGCGGTGGTGGGCCTGGCCTACAGCATTCTGCTGAGACATTTGTGGCATCCGCAGGGCTGGCAGTTTATCGCTGACGAATTGCTGCACGACGTGATGCCGTTGCTGTTTCTGGTTTATTGGTGGTTGTGTGTGCCGAAGGGCACCCTGCGTCTGAAGCATCTGCCGCTGTGGCTGATCTATCCGCTGGCCTACTTCGCCTATGCGCTGTTTCGCGGGCATTTGCTGGGGGCTTACGCCTATCCGTTCATTGACGTGGCGCTGCTGGGCTATCCACAGGTGTTCATCAATGCCGGGGGGATTCTGCTGGGGTTTGTGCTGATTGCGTTGCTGGTGATCGGGATTGATCGCTGGAAGCGGCGGCGCCTTTAGCAGCGCCGCCGCTCGTATTCACTCTTCTACGGAGCCTTCGGCGCGCCAGTAACCGACGGCTTTGACGAACTGCTCATCCAGCCCGTGCTCATCGAGCAGTACCCGGCGGATCTGCCGCGAGACTTTTGTTTCCGTCGCCACCCACGCATACAGATTGCCCTTGGGCACCTGCAATTGTTTGATGGTGGCCAGCAGATTGTCTTTGCCGCCCTCACGCAACACCCAGATCACATTGACCTGCGCCGCGCTTTCCAGCGCTTGCTGTTCCTTGCCGTTTTCCACTTCGATCACCACCAAAGCCTTGCGATTGGCCGCCAGGCCTTCGAGGCGGCGGGCGATAGCGGGGAGGGCGGTTTCGTCGCCGATCAGCAGGTAGCTGTCGAAGATGTCCGGCACGATCATCGAGCCGCGCGGGCCGCCGATGTGCAGGAACTGCCCGGGTTGAGCCTGTTCGGCCCAGGTCGAGGCAGGGCCGTCGCCGTGCAGGACGAAGTCGATGTCCAGTTCAAGCTTGTCGAGGTCATAACGACGCGGGGTGTAGTCGCGCATCTCGGGCATCGGCACGTCGCCCTTGCCGCCGCCGAGTACCAGGGTTTCCAGCGCGGCGGCCTGTTCAGCGTTCTGCGGGAACAGCAGTTTGACGTGATCGTCGGTGCCCAGGCTGATGAACCCGGCCAGTTCCGGCCCGCCGAGGGTGATGCGGCGCATGCGCGGGGTCAGATTGACGACGCGCAGGACTTCGAGCCGGCGGCGTTTGATTTCGTGCATCACACGGTGGATGCCTTGGGTCTGGACTTCAGTCATTCGGCTTTCTCCGGAGCAGGTTGAACGGCTGGGCCGTCGACAATGGCTTTGGCGGTGTCGTTGAGCAGGTCACGTACCCGCAGGATTTCTTCCGGGCTCCAGCGCCCGTGGTGCATTTGCAGGGCGTGGCGCAAGTTGTGCACCGCTTCATGGATTTCCGGTGGCCGGTCGTGGCCGCGCAGTGAACGTTTGCTGACGTCGATGCGCATACGCACGCCGTCCAGCGCTACCGCCTGTTCACTCAGCGATTGGCGACCGGCATCGGTCACCGCGTAACGCTTTTTGCCGCCCTCGGCGTCGCCGCTGATCATTTCGCTCTCTTCGAGAAAGGTCAGGGTTGGGTAGATCACGCCGGGGCTCGGGCTGTAAGCGCCGTCGAACATGGTTTCGATCTGGCGGATCAGGTCGTAGCCGTGGCACGGCTGTTCGGCGATCAGTGCCAGCAGCAGCAATTTCAGATCGCCTGGGGCGAATACCCGTGGGCCGCGCCCGCCGCGCTCGCGGCCGTGGCGTTTTTCGAAGCCGTCACGGCTGTCGCTGTGGTCACGGTGGGGGGAATGATGGTCTCTCATTTCAGTCTTCTCTCGTCGTGTTTAGATACAACTTAAGATATATCTTTAAGGCTGAGCAAGGGCTTTTTGCCGGAGAGCTGACGAGTGGTCACGGTGAGAAAGGCGCGCCGACGGAGGACCTCTATGCCTTGTTGATCGAGACAGGAATAACCGGAAAGTTAAAGCTATCACTCTATTAATGCTTGAGCTTATATTCTAAAAAGATTAGAAAGTGCTGACTGTCATTGTCGAAACTGCTGTAACGTTTTTTATGAATAACTGTAGGTAGGGAATGCCTTACAGTTGCTTTTATATATTTTTGATTTCTGATGCTTTTTCTTTCGAGTCGCGAGGTTGTTGAACTACAAGTTCGTGGGAAGTTGCCTGCTTACATTCTTGATACAAGCGTTGATCATGCCTCGGCGTTGAACTTCCAGGTTCCGGCTCTTATTGGCCGGTTTGATATGGACTCCAATGCTCCGATTCCTTAAAAAGAAAACAGGTACTGACCGATGTTCAAGAAAATGGCTTTCGCTGCTCCACTGGCCGTTCTGGCTCTGAGTTCTTCCGTGGTCTTCGCTGCCGGTGAAGCCCGTCACTCCATCAGCCTGGTCGCCCATGTACCGACCAACGGCTTTTATGTGGTGCCGACTGATCCGGACCTGGTCAACAAGGATCAGGACATGAGCTTCAGCCCGATCACCGGCAACATGAAACAGGTAGAAGGCTACTTCGATGTACGCAACAACAACGGTTCGGTTCACGGCTCTCTGGAAGGTGTACCGAAACTGGTGGGTGGTGCGAGCGCCATTGATCTGGAAGTACGGTTCAACAATGTCGTGCTGACCCAGACCCCGCAAATGGTTGTCGGTGAAGCCGAGTCCGACGTGAACTACCGTGCCCCGCTGCGAATCACTGCCAAAGGCACCAACTTCACACCGGGCGATTACACCGGTGCGGTCACCATGATGTTCGACGCGGTCACTCCGGCCGGCGGAAGCACGCTCTAACCCGTGATGTAACAAAGCCCGGCGGGCTGGCGAATGTGTCAGTCGGCCGGACTTTTTCCGTTCGCACTCAGAGTCCGTTTACATGTTCCCGATGACTTCCATCGCGACTGCGCTTGCGTTGTTGTTTTGTGCCGGTGCGGCTGCGGCCGCAGAGTCTGCCGGTACGACGCCACGCAGTTTGCTGGCGCAGGCCAAAGGTTTGCCAAAAGACTTTGAAGAGCACTTTTTCGACGTGCCCCTGGCTGTTCGGGTGGAGCTCGACCGGCAAGCGTTGGGTGAGGCGATGATCGTGCTGACCCGCGATGACCGGATCACCCTGCTCGAATTTACCGATACCGGAGAAAACCGTTTCGGCGCCGCCGAACGTGAGAAATGGGCGGGCTATCTCAAGCCCGGCGTGGCGCTGGGGAGTTGCAGTGGTCAATGCCCGGAGCAAATGCTCGCGGTGCACTACAACCTGGAAAACTCGCTGGTGTCGATCGTCACGGAAAATGCCGAGCGCGATACCGAAACTCCGCGCTACTACGAGCAGCCGCAGGACGGCAGCAGCGGCCTGATCGTGCGCAATCAGCTCAACCTCAACGGCGGCCAGGATCAGGATCCGGGCGGGCGTTTTGGCCTGGAGGCCAATGGCAGCCTGGGCAACTGGACGCAAACTTTCAATATGCAGCTGGCTCGCCTTGGCGGGCCTGATGACCAGCTCTATCACGCCGTGTACGAACTGCATGCCCAACGAGAATTGCAAGGCAGTTTCCTGCGCATGGGCTATTTCACCCCGACGTCCGAAGGCCTTACGCGTCAGCCGCGTTCGTTCGGCAACAGCCCGGATACGACGGTGGGGTTGATGTACGGCAGTTCCGACAGTCTGGCCATCGATTTGCAGAATCCAAGCGTCTATCCGATTTATGTCACTGCCAACCGTCAGGCATCGGTGGAGATTTTTCGCGACGGTTTGCTGATCAACACGCAATCAGTACCCGCCGGTTTGCAGACCCTCGACACTCGACCGTTGCCCGGCGGTATCTATGAGGTGGAAGTGCGCTTGATCGAGGATGGCCAGATCACCTCGACCACTCAGGAGCTGGTCTACAAGCCGAACAATTGGCGTAACGCCGACGAGCGCTGGCGCTACAACCTGTTTGCCGGTCAGGAAACCAAACTGCTGAGCAACTGGGACAAGCAGGCCAGCGGCGATGCCACGGCCGGTGCGTCGCTCAATTACTTGCTCCACCCGCGAGTCATCCTCGGGCTGTCGGCGCGTCAGGTTCGCGAGAAACTGCAATACGGCACGTCCATCGACTGGACACTGGCCAACACCGTCAGCCTGTTCGCCAACGCTTATCAAACGGAAGATCACGGCACCGGCCTCGACCTGCAAGGTCTTTATAACTATGGTGCCGGCAGTCTGGTGGTCAGTCACAACCGCAGCTGGCTGGACACCACCGACATCTACGACACCCTGCCGGACGGCACCCGGATCCGTCAGCGCAACGTGTTCACCGGCCAGACCAGCAACTCTTCGCTGGCGCTGAACCATCGAGTCAGTCGCAACAGCTCGCTCAACGCACGGGTATCCCACAGCGAGGGCAACGTTGAGGGCGTCAGTGTCGATCTGGGCTGGACCCAGCGCACCACGATGTTTGGCAGCGACTCCAACTGGCGACTATCACTGTTTGACCGGCCCGGCAGCTACAGCAGCGGCGACGCACGCAGCCGGGGTGTGGATCTGAGCCTCAATGTCGCGTTGGGCGGCCCTGGCCAGCAGATTTCCGGCAGTATCGGTACGCGCACTGCCCGCGACGGGAGTCGTGACAACAACGGCTCGCTCGGTTATCGAAAGAACTTCGATGATCACGCGCTGCAAAGCGTGATGGCGACGGTACTCACCGACACCTACGGGATCGGCTTGAACGGTCAGGCCAGCTTCAGCACCGACACCGTCAATGGCGATGGCTTCGTCCAGCGCTCTTCCTACAACGGCAATTACACCGGTGGCTTGAACCTGGACAGCACCGTGGCCATCGGTGGGCAGGCAATCGTCATGACCAGCCAGCCTCAGGGGCGGGGTGCGGGAATGATCGTGGATGTCGAATCCGACGTCGACGGCATCGCCCTGCGCGCCGATGACTTGAGCGGCGGCAGCGCTGCGCTGAGACCAGGGCGCAATTTCATTCCGATCACGGCCTACAAGAACAGTTCGGTGAGTTTTGACTTCGTCGGCAACCATGTACCGGCGGCGACCATCGAGCCGGCGCGCACCCGTTATCACTTGAACAAGGGCGGTGTGCAGTACCGCAAGGTACGAGTGATGAAAACCTTCACGGTGCTGGGACGTTTGCTCGATCCGCAGGGGCGGCCCCTCAAGGGCCACCATGTGATCAACCACGCCAGCCGTGGCGTGAGCGAGGTCGACGGGTTTTTCTCCATGGAAATGAATGCCGGCTCGCCGACGCTTGAAGTGCGATTTGCCGATCAATTGCTGTGCCAGTTCCGCCTCGATCCTCAGCAAGGGCGGGTGGAAAACAACGTGTTGATGATCGGCGATTTGCGGTGCAGTCCAGACACGCTGGCCGATGCGACGTTCACTGATCAGAAGGCGGGTTGAACGATGAAGAAAACATCCTGTTGGCCAGTTTTTCTGATGGTGCTGAGCCTGTCATCGGCGCAGGCGGCGAATCAGGAGATCAGGGCATTGTTCCAGCCGGATCCGTCGCAACCGAACAAAAACGAATTCATCAATAAAACGCCGAACAGCGGGTATTGCGGGATTTTTCCGAGTGAATGCGAAGACAACAGAATGTTCAGTATTCAAGTACCGATTCGTTTCAGTACGGTCACTCCGCTTTTCTCGGATAACGGCATTTGGGTGAAGGTGCCTGCTGACTGGCGACGTTTGACGGTCACCAACCAGGAGACGCTGGAGACGAGTACGGTAGAAGTGCGGATCAGTGGAATAGGGTCGAGATTTCAACTGAGTAAACCGGTCACCGAACTGACCGGCGAGTCCAACGTCCTGGAGGCACATCGCAAACTCTGGACCGGCAACTCCTGGGTTTATGCACCCCCTCCATGTCTGTACAGCGGCGTTGGGTACTACGGTATCAGCAGCTATCAGTTCTTCTGGAAAACGCCCGAACAAGGGAGTTGTAATAAAACCGCTGCGTTCGATGTAGGGCACATGTTGTTCGAGCATCTCGACATTGCCTACGAGCTGCGAACGCCGAACCCCTTGAGCATGTCGTCCGGGCTGTACACCGGTTCATTGACCTACAGTCTCGGTCGGGGTAGCGCCGACTTCACGATGGGGCCGTTCATGGATTCGGACGACACTGCCCTCAACCTGGATTTTGTGCTGGATGTGCAGCACGTCCTGAAAGTCGATTTACCACCCGGTGGCAATCGCATTGCGCTGGAACCCGATGGTGGCTGGCAAACCTGGTTGAACACCCGCAAGCCTCCCGCACGACTTTACCGCGACCAGACGTTCCATATATCCGCCAGCTCTCGCTTCAAGGTGCATCTGGAATGCGTGCGGGAGAACCCGAACTATTGCTATCTATTCAATGAGGCCAACAACGCCGCTGCACTCCTTCAAGTCAAGGTAAGCCTGCCTGGCGGATTGACTGATGCCAGCGGTAACCCGGTAAGGCTCAAGGAGCTTTTACCGGGAGAGTTGAACGCCGTGACCTTCCAGCCTGGCAAGTACATCGACCGCCAGCAGGGAACGCTGCATTTCGAAGTTCCCAGAGAGTGGACCGAAACCATTTTGACCTCGGGCAGGGGGAACAAGTACTCCGGCACGATTGTTGTCGTTTTTGATTCGGAAATATCACCCCAGCAGTGATGGGTCTTTATTGAGAGGTTGTGCGCATGAAGCAAGTAATTGTTCTGGTAGGCCTGTATCTGTTCAGCCTGTGCGCTCAGGCGGGTCCGAATATCAATATCGGAGTTGTTTATGACTATTTGGCCGGTGATAAAAGTACCTATTTGAAACGGGTGTACAACAGCGGGGACAGTACGGCGTTCGTGAAAATCAATGTGCTGGAAATCCTTTACAACGCCGATGGCACGTCCACCGAAGTACCGGTCAAGGTACAAGCCGATGCCAGCGCCCGTGACGGCCTCATGGCCAGTCCCGCACGTTTGATCATTCCCGCCCAAGGCATGCAGGGCACCCGTTTGCTGTTCATGGGGGAGCGCGACAAAGAGCGTTATTTTCGTGTGCGTTTTGTTCCGGTGGTTCCCGAGAAGGAAGACGAATTCGCGGTCTCCGGCGAAGAGCGCGAGGAATACAGAAAGACCCTGACGGCCGGGGTCAACGTCATGGCCGGCTTCGGCACGATTTTCTTCGTGCGACCCAAGGATGCGCGATTTGACAGCGTGATCGATGACGTGGCGGGTTCTTACAAAGTGCGCAACAACGGCAACACGGTGGTGGTGATCGACGAGTTCAAGAGTTGCTCGAAAGCCAGCGAAGCCGAATGCGAGCCGACCACCAAACACCACATCCTCGCCGGTAAGACCTTTGAGTTCGAGAAGAAGGCCGGGCGCGAGTATCGCTTCATCCTGGTCGAAGGCGAAAGCAAAAAGAACCTGAGTACCGCCGGTTGAACATCACGGGTAACCAACAATGAACAAACAATGGATTGTGCTGACGTCGGCGACAGCCCTGGCGTTGGTCAGCGCCTGGACGTTTGCGGCGCGAGAAGAACTCGAGTTCTACGTTTCGGTGCATATTCCCACCCTGAATTTTTACGTGATTCCCACCGAGTCCGACTGGATTCATCGTGAGCAGCGACTGCACTGGAACGTGAACACTTCCACTTTGAGCACGTTGCGTCGCAACTTCGATGTCAGGCACGACAGCGGAGCGATCGAGGCGCGTCTGGAGAGTGTTCCTTATATGACCAACGGAAGGGACTCCCGGGAAAACATCAACTTGCGCGTGAGCTTCAATGGCAAGGAGCTGTCCGACCGTGCGTTGCCGTTGCAAGTGGTCTCGGCCGAGGAAGCCAGGGTGGGCACACGGGTGATGCTGGAGATCGAACCCAGGGAACAGGCCGGAGGTTACAAACCCGGAGACTACTACGGCACCGTCAACATCATGTTCAGCGCCGCGGCACCCAATGGCTGAGCAAGAACTCGTCCGCTCAAGAACGTAATGACTTCAATGCAAGGAATGGCAATGGATTTCAGGTTCAGTAAAGGATTGGTTTTTGTTTCATTGTTCGGCGGATTGTTTTCCATGCCGGCCCAGGCGTTGACTCAGGAGATTCGTGCCGGTTTCGTCCCGGATCCGGCCAACCCGCAAAGAAACCGGTTTGTCGACCAGACGCCGCAGAGCGGCTACTGCGCGACTTATCCGACAGACTGCAAGACGTATGGTCTGTCGGGTGTAAGGTTGCCACTGCGCTTCTCCTCCAGCCTGACAATCGAGCCGGGCGCCGGACAACGCCAAGGGGCCATGTTCAAGATCGCTTCGCAATGGCGCAGTCTGACCGTGCGGAATGTGACGACGGGGGAGGCGGCGACGGTCGAAATGAGGGTCGGCGGAGTCGGTTCCCAATATGTATTGAGTGATACGGCAGTCAATCTGACCGGGGCCGACTCTGATGCGCAGGCCCACCACAAACTGTGGGGCGGAACGAACTGGCTGTTTCCTTCACGACCGTGCGAGGCCGGGGCCATGGGCACCCATGGGCCTGATTTCTATCGCTTCTTCTGGCGCACGCCGGTCGAAGCGGTGTGCAGTAAACAGGCGGCATACCGGATTCCATGGATGTCCTACGAATACCTGGATGTGGGCTACGAACTGCGCACGCCCAATCCACTCGCCATGTCGGCCGGTCTCTATACCGGTGAGCTCAATTACGGGGCGGGCCCCGGACGTGATTTCGATACGGGGGACAATATCCTGCCGGACAGTTCCAGTGTGACCTTCAGGTTTGTACTGGATGTCCAGCATGTGCTCAAGGTCGACATTCCGCCCGGCGGCAACAGAATCGAGCTGACACCGCAAGGTGGCTGGCAAGCCTGGTTACAAGAGGGGCGCAGGCCCAGCCGATTGTTTCGTGATCAGACATTCAACATTGGTGTCTCCGCACCCTTCCGGATGTTCATTGAGTGTGAACATCCGGGCATTGGCGCCTGCAGTTTGCGTGATACCGAATCCGGTTCGACGTTGCCCCAGGTCTCTCTGAGCGTCAGCCTTCCCCACGGCATCACTGACAGTTCGGGCCAGCCGGTAAAAAACCACCGGTTGACGCAGAGCGGCGCAGGTGCGCTTTTTCGCCCGGGCCACTATGTGGATCGCGCGCCCGGAGTGTTGCACTTCGAGGTACCGAGCCACTACATGGAAGACATGTTGCAGCCCGGCCAGGCAAAGCGTTACACCGGCAATGTCACTGTGATCTGGGATTCGGAAGTCTGATCCGTACCGGCCTTCCCGAGGTGACCTCAGGAAGGCATCGGCAGCAGCCCGTGACGGCGCATCAACGTCGTGGTCAGCGAACGCCCCAATCCCAGTCTTCGGTAAGCCAGCTCAGTGAGCTCGCGGGTATATTCCTCATCATTCAGAGGCAGCACCGCGTCAGGTGAGTGCCGTTGTTCTAGCCGGGACAGTTGTCGTTCGTATGACTCGTCGTTGATTTTGTAGGCTGCGGCCTGCGTATCCCGCAAATAGTGTTCCCAGAAAGGTTGTTCAAGCATCCCGTTGACCAGGCCGTCACCGGTTTCAAGCTCCAGAACCGTCATGCAGGCGTTGTCGATGCGGGCCTGCGTCACGCCTGCCACTCCTTCGTAAAGCATCTGTTCGGACTGCCAGGGCAAATCGAGTCGCGCACTCAGGCGCGTTTGGTAGGCCAGGTAGATTTCGACCTCTTCTTCCCGACTCGGGCGAGACAACGCATCGGCGCGGGCAATTTCATTCACCCGTTCAAGGCGTGTGGCGCCTCGGGCCAGTTTCACCAGTCTGCCCTCGAGTTCCGCTCCCGAAGTCGAATAGGAATACGCCCGGGACGCCAGCGCCTGAACACCCATGATGTTGAAAACTTCGGAGCTGGCGTCGGCGCAGGTGGTCGGTTCTTCTGCCGTCCTGAACAGTTTTTCCCGCAGTTCGGTGTCCAGATCCATGGCATCGATCAGATCCCAGACTCGCCGGGTCAGAATCCGGCGTGAGGTGCCGCCTTCCTGGTAGTCGGCCGACCGGGTCAGGCTGTCGATGATCTGGAAAAAACCTTGGGAGCCCGGCTCGTGCATCAGGTTGTCCCAGGCTTCGTTGCGGAAACTTGTCAGGCCGGGACTGTCATCGGCCCAGTACAGTGAGGTATCACTCATCTGCCATTTTTTCCGTGCTTCAGCGGCAAGGAAGGAATAGTTGTTTTGCCGGGGCAGCCCCACCGACTCACGGTACTGATAGAAGGTTTCGCGAGCCTCAGGCTCCAGGTAACTCACGGCCAGTCGCGTTCGTGCGACGAGCCATGCATCCGGCGAGCCCGGCTCGACCTGCGGAACGCTGACAATCGCCGGGGTGGACAGATCGAGGAAGAAACCGCGAGGGCGCCGATGCGGCGTGAACAGCCCTTCGGGCCAGGTGTCGATCCCGGCATAGGCAAGATCCAGGGTGGTCAGGTCCGGCATGCGGCTGACGTCCGGTGCGCGCCCGAGCTGATTGAGTGAAAGGCGTAAGGTGCGCAAACGCGTCAGGTCTCTGAGCTGTGCCCGGGACTCTTCTGTCAGGCGGATCTGGTTGCGGTTGAGCTGCAGGGTTTCCAGCCCGGGCATCTCGGCAATTCGCGGCGGCAGCAGTTTCAGTCCGCACTGGCGGGCGCTGAGGTGGCGAAGGTTGGGGAAGTGCTTCAAAAGCCCCCCGGTCGCGGGCGAAAAGCGTGCCTGGTCCAGATCGAGGGTCGTAACCTGATCGAACCAGGACTTGAGATCCGGTAGGGTTCTCCACCATTTCTCAAGCTCCGGTCCCATCAGCTCGGCGGAAAGGTCCAGTGTGTAGCCTGCTTCGTAGCGGGCGCTACGTTCGTTGAACGCCACGGCTTCGCGCTTGAAGCAGGCAAGGATGCGATCTGCGATGGTGCGAGCAGCTGAAGGAATGATGCCGGGGCCCTCGGGATCGAAGGCAGCCTGGGACTGTTTCCAGTCTTCAAGCAACTCACTCAACTTCCTCAAGTCCATCTCAAGACTCCTGACTGTTTCGAGAGGATCGCGCCCGATTGGCAACGAGCTGACAAAGGCTTCCACCTCCCGGTCACTCAGTCCCGGATAGAGCTCCTTGACCCGCTGCTCCAAGGACTTGGGCATTCTTGAAAACACCGGGCCACGCAACAGGTTTTCAATTGACGTTTGCACGACAGGCCGGATCGAAGGCTCCAGCAACTGCGTTCGACGTTCCCTGGGCGACTCGCTCATTTCCATCAACCATTGTTTGAAAACGCGGCCCTGACCCGGCCTGTATCCGGTTTGTTGCCTTGCCTGTTCGGGAATCGTTCGCAGGATCGACTCATACAGGTCGGCGGGACCGAACAGCGGGCGCCGGTTGCCATCGAAGGTTTCGTAGCGGGCATGCCCGTCATGCAGAAAGATCCGGATCTCGTGTGCGTGTTCTGCGCCGACGCTGCAACGCAACGCTCCGTCAAACGAACCGTCGCGAATCTCGATGCGCATATCACGGTAAGCGTCGCTGTGCAGGCGCAGCACGTTCAAGGCCAGACGTTCGGTGTCGGAAGTCAGGCGTTCATTATCGATGAAGCCTTCCCAGGCACGGGTCGTGCGTGTTTCGAAGGCGCATTCGCGCGCGGCGGATTTGAAGTCGAGAGGCAGGCGCCGACCGTGGTCCAGCGCCTCCACTTCAGGCTGACGGGCTTGCTCCACCAGGCGTTTGACAATGGCGGTCGGCAAATCAGGGTATTGGCGCTGAAGTTCGAGAACACGTGGATCACTGCTGATGGTGCGGTATCCATAAACGTACTGCGAAATTTCTGATTGGCGTGCGTCAACCCGGTCGGCCAGTAAGTCGCGCAGGGCCTTTATTTGCTCCGTCTTCGGCAGCCTTGCGCCAAGCAGTTGCTCCAGTTGTGCATCACTCAGAAAACCGGTCACATACTCCGGCAGTCTGCCAGCCATGACGTCTGCCAGACTGATGGTCAGCGTGCGTGACGGAGGGGCACCGGTGTTGCCGTAGGTGTGAGCCGGGCCGCGTCTGTCGGCGCTCTGATTGACTTTCAACGCACAGTCTGCGGGCCAGCCCGGCAGCTCGGTCACCATTTGTTCGAACCAGTAGGACGACGGATCCAGGGGCCTTGCGGCGCGAATATCGGCGCTGGTGGTTGCGGTGTCCCGCGAAGCCCGAAAACGTTCAAGGGTGTCCTCCAGCAACAACGGGGGGGACGCGTTATCGATATACATCTGACGCAGTGCGTGATCCTCCGTGCCGCTGATCCGGCGGATATTCTCCAGTTGCCGGTCACTGAAGCCTTCCGCCGAAGGGCCGAGGCGGCGCATCAGTTTCGGGGCCGCCCAATCTCCCGGTTTTTCACCTTCATGAACCCAGGCTCCCCGACCGTTGTGGCGAAGTTTCGGTGCGTAGGCCTGCGGGCGTTCAGGATGCTGAATGCGATGCTGGCCGTCGTGGGAGTCCTGTCTGACTTCATAGGTCTTGCCATCGAGCAACAACACGTTTCTGCCCGCATGCTGAAAAAGGCCCTTGGCGTCACGACGTGATCCAGGCGGTGGCGGTGGCCCGGCGAGTTCGTAAGGAACGAGATCGGGGTGCCACAAGCGGGTGTTGCCGTCAGATGAAATGACCGGTTGCATGCCGTCGATCAGAGACGACAACTTGAGGCGAAATTCGGCGCCGATGGCCACTCCCGCCGAGAGGGCCGCCAACTGGGCAATGTCTGTCACGATTGCGGTCAGATGCTCACCCATCTCGGCCCAGTTTTCCTGGGTCAAGTCCAGAATCCCTTCGAAGACGTCGGTCGCTATCTGGTAAGCGGTGTAGGCCAGCATCAGTTCTCCCAGAAAAGGCACGAATGGCGTGATGACCAACAGCGCTGCGTTGAAGATGTCCGAGAGGATTTTTTCGAAGTTGTCCCACCACGCCCGGCGCGAGTTCTGGTCGGCCATTTCCGTCGAGACGGCGATGTCTCGTGCGTCATTGAGAATCTTGTCGATCTTGCGCTGGTACTGATGCTTCCACAGATTTTGCGTGACCGGTCGCACGCGAAATGCCAGAGCGGGTTTCTCCACCGGAACGGGACGCCAGGTCGGCCCTGGATCCAGAGGGGCCCTTTGCTCCGACCATTTGATCTTGCTCAGACGCTGTTCGAGCGTTGCGAAAAAATGCCCGCGCTGCTGCTGATCGATGAACTGACTGAAGAACTGCCAATAGTTGCCCCGGCCTTTGGAGAGCGGCTCGTTGGCACGTAGCTGGCGGGTGAGTTCCTTGACGAACTCCAGAGACGAGGCGTACTCCTTCAGCGGGTGCTCGGGGTCATGGGGAACGTAAGCGATCATCCGGTCCTCGCCAGCGCTTTGCTGCCGGACCGAGGTGAACAGGACAATCCCGGTCAGCGCGGCATCCATGATCGAGAGCTCACAGCACTGCATGACCTTGCCATCGAGCGTCAGCCCGGTTTGCCCTTCGACCATGCCCATGATCACATCATGTGCATTGGTTCCGATGTCGCCGGTCAACAAGGCCAGATGTGCAGCAAATATCAGCGTGGCTTTCTGGCTTTGCGTTGTCTGATGCTCTATGGCTGCTCTGGATGCGGGATCGCGTGGCAGCAAATGGTGTCGCAGATAGCGGGTATAACGTTTCCCTATATCCAGTTCCCGACACAAGTTCTTGAACTGTTCGATAGATAGCGTTTTCTTGATACCCAGAACGTCGAAGTGTCCATTTTCATCGGGTTTACTGATGAAATCGGAATCGGCAGTAAATGTCTCGTTACTTGCAAAGTTGTGCAGCGCTGCATCCAGCAGGGATACGGTTCGACTGGCAACGCCGGGCAGGACGTTGATGATGTACCAAGGTGTCTCCTTCGGGAAATACAATCTCAAGTAAGTTTGCTTGACATTGACAGCAAGTCCGAACTTTTCCTTCAGGCCGTTTTCCAGCAAGTGCACGGCGAACGCTTCAAGACTTTTGATTTTGCCAAGGGCTTGATCAGTCTGGTTTTGGGCCTTCCAGGCGGCGAGGTTGGCGGTTTTTGCCGGCGTCTGGTCAGGTTTTTCGTGCCATGGCTGTTTATTCAGAGTGGCTGTGCTCAATGCCAGAGCCCGGTGCAGCGATGTATGTTTGAATGTGTCGTGGATATTGTTTTTTATGAAATCGTAGTGTCGGCCTCTTGACTGAATAAACGTTGTTTTTAGGCGGTGGCTGTTAGTTTGAAAGTTGGACATCTGAATTCCATTTCGTTTGTCAGAAGATAACTAGCGTATTCCTCTGCTGCTTAAATGAAACTCAAATTATCCTGTCGGAAGACGGGGTCATACCGTGATTCATGTTCTTGAATTTGAATATGAAAACCAAATAAATATGACCCGTAGGCGAAACCGGGCAAGTGACACGCCGCTTTTTCAGCGGCGCGCAACCTCCACGGGCTGGCATTGGGTGTGACTACCCGGTTGCAGATAGTTGTTGAGGATCGGCGCCATGCCTTTGAGCACCTGCACCGGCAATGCCGATGTGAACTTGAAATTCTCTGCGGAGCGCCCGGGGACATAAGCGGTAAGCGTACCGAAGTGGGTGTCGCCGATGTAGAACACGAAGGTCGCCGTACGGTTGATCGATTTGGAACTGAGGATCCGTCCGCCGGAGCCGATGGCTTCGATGCGGTTGTCACCGGTGCCGGTCTTGCCGCCCATGATGAGTGGTTGGCCGTCGGCCATTTTGAAACTGCCGGAAACACGTTTGGCCGTTCCCGAGTCCACCACTTGCGACAACGCTTCGCGCATCGCCTTGGCCACTTCTGACGGCATCACTCGTTTGCCTACGTGCGGGTCGTTGACCAAGCGGGTTTCGTAAGGCGTGCCGGCAGCAAAATGCAGGCTGTCGATGCGCAGGGTCGGCATGCGCACACCGTCGTTGAGGATGGTGCCGATCAACTCGGCCAGGGCGGCGGGGCGGTCGCCGGAGCTGCCGATGGCAGTGGCCAGCGATGGCACCAGATGATCGAACGGATAGCCGACTTTCTGCCAGCGCTGATGGATGTCGAGGAACGCTTCGATCTCCAGCATGGTGCGGATACGGCTGTCGCGGGCGCCCTTGTGTTTGCTCTTGAACAGCCAGCTATAGACTTCCTGACGCTCGAACTGACTGGCCTTGACGATCTGGCTCCAGGTCGCGTCCGGGTGGTTGAGCAGGTAGCCGATCAGCCACAGGTCCAGCGGGTGAACCTTGGCGATGAAGCCTTGATCCGGTAGATCGTAGGTACCGGGGCCGTAGGCGAGGTAGAGCCGTTCAAGGCGTTCGTCGGTGAGTTTCTCGGTAAGTTTGGCGCCCTTGAGATGCGAGCGCACAAAGGTGTTGAAGTCCTGCTGACTTGCATTGGGCAGCAGGTAACGGTGTACGGCGGCCATGCGGATCGGCGTCGGGCGCATGCTGTCGAGGAAGGTATCGAGACGGGCCTGGGTGTCCTTGTTCTTGTACTTCTTCCAGAACTTGAGCAGAAACGAAGTGCCTTCGCGGTCGGCGAACGAAGCGAGGTATTCCTGACGGCGCGGGTCACGGTCGTCCTTAAGCAGTTCGGCGCTGTTGTTGGGACCGGAGTAGGTGGTGTAGCGCACCAGATCGCGCATCAGGCGAATGAACGGCAGGTTGATCGACTCGCGCAGAGCATCGCGCAAAGTCGGCATGCGACCGTTGTCTTCCTTGCGAAAGTTATGGAACACATGCAGGCCGCCACCGGTGAAAAACGCCTCGCCGGGACTGGCGGAGTATTTGCGGTCGAGGGCTGCGCCGAGCATCTTCGACAGGTCGTGATCCTTGTTCTGGATCAAGTAATCAATCACCCACTGGCTCAGGCGATCCTGATCCGGCACGTCGACTTTCTTCAGTTCCGGTACGGTCATGGCGCCGTACTTGTCATGCAGTTCGGAGATGATTTGCAGGTAAGTGGTCAGCACGCGCATCTTCGCCGTCGAGCCCAGTTCCAGTTTGCTGCCCTCGTTGATGTCGAAGGGCTGGTCGGTGCTGTCGGTCTGCACTCGCACGCGTGAACCGTCCGGAGTCAGCTCGAACAGGGTAAAGCTGTAGCGCACCTGGGTGGTGCTGGTGGGCGTCAGTAGGCGTTCGCCCATCAGGCCTATCTCGGCGGCGTAGGCCGGGTCGGCGAGTTTTTTCAGGTAGGCGGTGGCCTGGGTTTGCAGCTCACCTTGCAGGGTGCTGGTGGCCGAGAGATCGAGGCGGTCGAGATCGTACAGCGGACGATTGAGCATCGAGGCCAGACGGCTGCGGGCGACGCTGATGCCTTTGTTGGTCTCGATCGGCTGGATGGTCGGCTGGGTCTGCCAGTCGCGGTAAGTGACCTTGCTGGCCAGGGCGGCATCGGCCAGCGCGTTGTCGATCACGCCGTTCTGTTTAAGCAGGCGCAAGTGGCTGTCGGTGAGGTCGGCCAGTTCTTCCCGGCCCTTGGTCAGGTAATGCGAAGGACGACGCTGGGCGATCATCAGCGAGAGCATTTCGCGCAGGGCCAGGCCCTTGTCGGCCATGGTCTGTGGATCGGTCGCGGTACTGGCGAGTTTTTTGTTGGCTTCGTTGAAATCGGCGCCGTACCAGACCCGCAAACCTTCGGCCATGCCGTGGACTTCGCCATGCCCCGGTACCGCCGACAATGGCACGCTGTTGAGGTAGTCACGAATGATGTTGCGCCGCGCCGGCAAGGTATCCGGGCCGGCCTGATAGGCACGCACGCTGGCGGAAATCATCTGGCGGATTTTCTCGGCGCCGTTCACCGTCAGCCCGTCAGGCGAGTGGCGGTATTTTTCCAGCTGCGTGGCCAAGGTGCTGCCGCCCGCCGACTGTCCCGGCAAGTGCAGCAACTTGGCAACCTGCGACCACGCGGCCATGCCGAAGCGCGGCCAGTCCACCGCCGGGTTGGCCAGCGGTTGTTTGGGGTCGAGCAGGAAGCGGTTTTCGATGAACAACAGGCTGTTGACCACCACCGGCGGGATCGACTCGAAACTCGAATACAGCTGCTGTGGATAGTTGTACTGATACAGCGGTGCGGCGCGGCAATCGGTGATCGACAGCCCGGCCTGGATTTTCTCGGAGTAGGGCACGAACAGGCCCTTGTCGGTATAGCCGAGCAGCGCTGGCGAGAAGCGCGTCTGTTCGGTGATCACGTAATTGCGCTTGAGCAGTCGTGGCAGGAATTCGTCCAGCGAGCTGTACCCCAGACGCAGATCGAACGGCCCGTTGCCCGGATAACGAATGGCTTCGCTGGGACCCGGTTGCAGTTCATAGGTCAATTTGGCGGCGTACTGGCTGACTTCGCGGGACTGAAAGCGCGAAGTGCGCATTTCCTTCATCGCAGCCAGGCCCACGACAATCGCAATGATCACCAACAGGAGCCAGAAAGCCTTCCACCCATGCCGGTTACGACGGGGTTTCTCAGGTACAGGCGCTTCATCCACACGTTCAGTCGGAACCACTTTTTCACTCGAATCGGTTTGCCACAAAGCGCCCATAGTCGATTGATCCATTCACGCAGATTGATCGGACTTGACTGAAGCTTAGTCGGTGGTTGGCGCGGGTGAAAAAATTGTGAAGCTTCGACCCTGAACAAATCTGCGCAGTGGGCAATCCGTCAGCAACGCCTGCGCAGGTCTTGAAAAGGCGCGGATCAGAGCGGTTCGCGGGTAAATACGACTTGGGTAGGGGCATGACGCTGCACCATTGCTGTGCAATACTCGGCGCCCATTTCGGCAGTGAATAATCCGGTTTTTTCAGGAGTGTTTATCTCGAAATGCCGATTTATAACGATGCTTGTCGCTGAATAAGTCGTTTTTTAGAGTGAAATATCCTGCTGGAAGCTTTTTATACTGCCAGCCCCGCTGATCCTCAGGCCCGGACCTGGAGGACGCGTCCGCCCACGAGGCCGGCGCGGTGTCGGGAAGCCAGGGCTTATCGGCCGACGCTTCGACACTCGGTGGTCTATCCAATAACAAGACGAGGAAGTCCCCCATGCCAGTCGGCAATCACCCGCCCCATGGCGAGACCGCGAACGGCGGTCCACTCAAACGCGAACTCGGCGAACGGCATATCCGTCTGATGGCGCTCGGCGCCTGTATCGGTGTCGGTCTGTTCCTGGGGTCGGCCAAGGCCATCGAAATGGCCGGCCCGGCAATCATGCTGTCCTACATCATCGGTGGCCTGGCGATCCTGGTGATCATGCGCGCCCTCGGCGAGATGGCCGTGCACAACCCGGTGGCCGGTTCCTTCAGCCGCTACGCGCAGGATTATCTCGGCCCGCTGGCGGGTTTTCTGACCGGCTGGAACTATTGGTTCCTGTGGCTGGTGACCTGCGTCGCCGAAATCACTGCGGTGGCGGTGTACATGGGCATCTGGTTTCCCGATGTGCCGCGCTGGATCTGGGCGCTGGCGGCGCTGATCAGCATGGGCTCGATCAATCTGATCGCAGTGAAGGCCTTCGGTGAGTTCGAGTTCTGGTTCGCCCTGATCAAGATCGTCACCATTATCGCCATGGTGCTCGGTGGCATCGGCATCATCGCGTTCGGTTTCGGCAACGACGGTGTAGCGCTGGGGATTTCCAACCTGTGGACCCATGGCGGCTTCATGCCCAACGGCGTTACTGGCGTGTTGATGTCGCTGCAGATGGTGATGTTCGCTTATCTGGGCGTTGAGATGATCGGCCTGACCGCCGGTGAAGCGAAGAACCCGCAGAAGACCATTCCCGGTGCCATCGGCTCGGTGTTCTGGCGGATTCTGCTGTTCTACGTCGGCGCACTGTTCGTGATTTTGTCGATCTACCCGTGGAATGAAATCGGTACTCAGGGCAGTCCGTTCGTGATGACCTTCGAACGTCTGGGTATCAAGACCGCCGCCGGCATCATCAACTTTGTGGTGATTACAGCCGCGCTGTCGTCGTGCAACGGCGGCATCTTCAGCACCGGGCGCATGCTCTACAGCCTCGCGCAGAATGGCCAGGCGCCGGCCGTCTTCGCCAAGACCTCCAACGGCGTGCCACGTCGGGCGTTGCTGCTGTCGATCTTCGCCCTGCTGCTGGGTGTGTTGCTGAATTATCTGGTGCCGGAAAAAGTCTTCGTCTGGGTCACCTCGATCGCCACCTTCGGCGCGATCTGGACCTGGGTAATGATCCTTCTGGCCCAGCTGAAATTCCGCAAAGGCCTGAGTGCCAGCGAACGCGCCGGCCTGAAATACAAGATGTGGCTGTTCCCGGTCAGCTCCTATCTGGCGCTGGCGTTTCTGGTACTGGTGGTAGGCCTGATGGCCTACTTCCCGGATACCCGCGTGGCGCTGTATGTCGGCCCGGCGTTCCTGGTGCTGCTGACCGTTTTGTTCTATGTGTTCAAGCTGCAACCGACCGATGCGTCGCAGGGCGCGGTGCGTTCGGCTTCATAAATTGCCAGTGCTGAAATCTGAAAGCCCCGGCCGATTGGCCGGGGCTTTTTTGTGGGCGGGAGGTGAGGCCACTTGTCTGAAACTATCGAAAAAAACGACCTCTGGTTTCGTGCCATGTTCCAAACTTTATAGACGCAGTTTCCCTCGCGGCAGTGAACAGAGGCGCCGGTATGAGGATGAGCGATTTTCTCGTACGAGAACTCGGCCGCCGTCAGGTCGTGCTGTTTTTCCTGCTCGCCACGATGCTGTATATCCTGCCGCTGATCCTCGCCGACTTCCCCTACATCGATGACAACTGGCGCTCTCTGGCCGCTGGCGATGCCTGGGCCGGGCAGGGGCACCTGTTCATGGACTGGCTGTATAAAGCGCTGACGTTCACTGGCGCTGCGCCGAACATCTTTCCCTTGCCGTTGTTGCTCGCCACGCTGGCGATGTCATTGGCCTTGACCCGACTGACCTTTCACTATTTCCCCGAACCGACCCTGGCCTGTTGTCTGGTGCCGTTGCCGCTCTGGTACAACCCGTTCCTGCTGCAGAACCTGTCCTATCAATATGACGGGGCCGGCATGGCCCTGAGTCTGGTCGCGGTGATTTATGCAATAACGTTTGGCGGTACGTCCCGGATACAGCGATGGCTGGTGCCTTCGGTGTTGCTGGCGCTGGCGATCGGGCTTTATCAGATCAGCCTCAATGTGTTTCTCGGGCTGTGTTGTGTGGAATTGCTCAGGGCTGTTCATCGGCGTCTGCCCTGGGAAGAGCTCTGGCAACTGGCGGGCTGGAAGCTGGCGCAACTGGTGCTGGGCGTGTCGATCTACGCAGTCACGGCCTATCCGTTCACGGATTCCACACGTACCGAACTGCTCGACTTCAGTGCTGATCCACTGTTGCAGATCGGCATCAATTCTGGTCGGGTCCTGGAGAAGGTGGCGCTGTTGTTTCACGGTGGCTACACGGCGGTGTTCGTCGTGTTACTCCTGTGCGCATTATTCGGTGGTGTGCGAATGGGGCGGCATATTCGCCTGCGTCAGGAATCACCCACAAAGGGTCTGCTCCTGAGTTTTGGCTGCCTGCTGACTTTGCCGCTGGTTGTGTTGCTGGTGCCGGGGATGACGCTGTTGTTTCGCGACTTCAACGAAGGTGCACGAACCCTGATAGGGTTCGGCGTGCTGTTGATGTTGCTGTTTTATATGGCCTGTATCGGACTGACGTCGCTGCACTCGCGGCTGCCCCTGTTGTTGGCGATTCCGCTTCTGGCCACGCTGTCGCTGTCCTTCGCTTACGGGCGGGTGCTGACAATGGAAAAAACCTTCGCCAGCAGCGCTCTCTACAGCCTCAGTCACGACATTTCTGCCCATCGCGAATTGCGCGACGCCAAGCGGATTTATATGTCGGTCACTTACTCCGACCGCTGGCTGGCGAATGCGACGGGCACGTTCAAACAGTTGCCGGTACTGCGCTATCTGCTGAACATTGACTACTTCATGCTCGCCGAAAACCTGCCCTCGGCCGGCATCACCAACGTGGTCGCAGAACGTGAACGGCGCAACGCTACTCGCGTCGGCTATCAGGGTTTTCCAGCGTTGGTGGATAGCCTCTATTACCGCATCTACCTGATCGGCGATTACGGTTTCATTGTCATGAAGGAGCCGCCCCATGGCCGGCTCTTGAGTTGGTGAGCGTTACCGCTAGGCAGCCGCGATGTCCTGCGGCTCAAAACTGTCCGCCCTAGCCATCTGCCACATCCGCGAATAGAACTCGCCGTTCACTTCCCCGGTGAGCAATTCCCCCGGTTTCAAGAACACATGCAACTGCGAAAACAGTTTGATTTCAGTGGCCGACATGCGCCGTACCAGGTGTTTGGCCGACAGTTGTGAGGGATGTTCGAGGCCAGCGGCGGCAAGCATTTCCGCCAGGGCCTTCAACGTATTGCGATGGAAGTTGTAGACCCGCTGGGCCTTGTCCGGCACCACCAGCGCACGTTGGCGAAGATTGTCCTGAGTGGCGACGCCGGTCGGGCATTTGTTGGTGTGGCAGCTTTGCGACTGGATGCAGCCGATGGCGAACATGAAGCCGCGCGCGGAGTTGGCCCAGTCGGCGCCGATGGCCAGCACGCTGGCGATGTCGAAGGCGCTGACGATCTTGCCGCTGGCGCCGAGCTTGATCTTGTCCCGCAGATTCAGGCCCACCAGGGTGTTGTGGACGAACAGCAGGCCTTCGCGCATCGGCACGCCGATGTGGTCGGTGAACTCCACCGGCGCCGCGCCAGTGCCGCCTTCCTTGCCGTCGACCACGATGAAGTCCGGCAGGATGCCGGTTTCCAGCATGGCCTTGGCGATGCCCATGAACTCCCACGGATGGCCGAGGCAGAACTTGAAGCCCACCGGTTTGCCGCCGGACAGTTCACGCAATTGCTGGATGAAATGCATCATCTCGATCGGCGTGGAGAACGCACTGTGGCGGGACGGTGAGATGCAGTCTTCGCCCATGGAAATGCCGCGGGTGTCGGCAATTTCCTGGGTGACCTTGTGCTTGGGCAGAATCCCGCCGTGGCCGGGTTTGGCGCCCTGGCTCATCTTGATTTCGATCATCCGCACTTGCGGAGTTTGCGCCTGGGCGGCGAAGCGTTCCGGGTCGAAACGGCCGTCGCTGGTGCGGCAGCCGAAGTAGCCGCTGCCCAGTTCCCAGGTCAGGTCGCCGCCGTGTTCGCGGTGATAAGGGCTGATGCTTCCTTCGCCGGTGTCGTGGGCGAAGTTGCCGAGTTTCGCACCCTGGTTCAGCGCGCGGATCGCGTTGGCGCTGAGGGAGCCAAAACTCATGGCCGAGATGTTGAACACCGACGCCGAATACGGCTGGGTGCATTGCGGGCCGCCAACGGTGACGCGAAAGCTGTTCGGGTCGCTCAATGGCGCCGGGCGCATCGAGTGGCCGATGAATTCGAAGCCGGACTGATACACATCGATCAGCGTGCCGAAGGGTTTGTCGGCGGTTTCATTTTTTGCCCTCGAGTACACCAGCGAACGCTGTGCGCGGGAGAAGGGCAGGGCGTCGCTGTCGGATTCCAGCAGGTACTGGCGGATCTCCGGGCGAATACCCTCGACCAGATAACGGATGTTGCCGAGGATCGGGTAATTGCGGCGCACCGCGTGGGGGCTCTGCATCAGGTCAAACAGACCGAGCAGGCTCAGCACCCCGGTGACGGCCGTGATCGGCCACAACCAGTCATGGTCGAGAAAGGGCAGGCTGGCGAGGGTGAAAATCACGCAGACGGCAAAGAAGGCGTAGCGGCTCAGGAGTGACAGGCTCATACGGTTTCCTTGGTTCGGACGGTTTTTTGCGGCAGTCAGGCGTTCTGCGCCTGCAGAAAGATCGAAAACAGCTCCGACTGGGATTTGATCCCCAGCTTGCTGTACATGTGTTTCTTATGGACTTTCACGGTTTCAACAGAGATTTCCAGCTTACGGGCGATTTCTTTACTGGAGCAACCGCTGAGCATCAAACGCCCGACATCCAGTTCCCGGGCGGTCAGTTGCGCGCCCTTGAGTTGCTGCACCGACGCTTCGAGCTGCACCCGCCAGTCCGGTTGCGCCGGTGACGGGGCGAGGGCGACGATTTCATTGATTTCGTAGGGCAGGCGCTGGCGCAGCAGGCCAAGCACCCACGGCTGGATCAGTGACAGCAGGGCGATCTGCTCGCCACTGAAACGCTGCTTGCTGCCCAGTGACAGGCACAGGGTGCGGTCACCTTCGAGGTGGCAATTGAACTGGATTTCGTCAGCCACCACATTCAGACGAAAGTATCGCTGGTAATACTCGGTCAGTTCGAAGTGCTCCGGCGCGACCTCCGACAGGCGATACAGCCCGGTGCGCGATTGCTCGCGACAGGCAATGTAGAACGGGTCGAGCAGGTACAACCCGCGCAGGTAATCCTGGAACAACTGGTCGGGGCTGCCGTCTTCGCCCGGGCATTCGGCGAACACCTGAGGGTGTCGGTCGGCGCTGAACAGCAGCGCCACCCAGCTATCGAACGGCACGTACTGGTCGAGCAGGCGCACCAGCTGCGCCCAGAAATTCGGCTTGTCGAGGGCGTCGATCAACTGCCCGACGGCGCGGTGCCAGGTGATGTCGTCAAACGAAAGAGTCATGCCTCTACCCCTATCGGGTTACCCCGGCCGCGTAATTCCCTGGCCAGTCGAATGCCAAGCATACTGGCCCACAGACAGCCGCCGGGCAATCTTTCGGCGCCCGGCGCTCATAACAAGGACTCCCCATGAAAGTCGAACTCGCCCAACTGGCGGGCCGTGACAAAGACACGGCGTACAACCTCGAACGCGCCCTCGCAGCGATTGCAGCCTGCGCCGCCGACACGCAACTGATCGTGTTCCCCGAAACCCACCTGATGGGCTTCCCGACCGCCGACACCGTGGCGCAGATCGCCGAGCCGCTGGACGGGCCGACCGTCAGCGCGGTGCAGGCCGCAGCCCGCGAACGCAACGTCGCCGTGGTGATCGGCATGGCCGAAAACGACAACGGCCGCTTCTACAACACCACGCTGCTGATCACCCCCGAGGGCATCGCCCTGAAATACCGCAAGACCCACCTCTGGGCCTCGGATCGCGGTGTGTTCGAGGCCGGCGACCGTTATGCCACGTGTCTGTGGAACGGTGTGCGGGTCGGCCTGCTGATCTGCTACGACATCGAGTTCCCGGAGTCGGCCCGTGCCTTGGCGCAACTGGGCGCTGAATTGCTGATCGTCACCAACGGCAACATGGACCCTTACGGGCCCACCCACCGCACCGCGATCATGGCCCGGGCCCAGGAAAACCAGGCGTTTGCGTTGATGGTCAATCGCGTGGAGGCGGGGGATGACGGGTTGATGTTTGCCGGAGGCAGTGCGTTGGTGGATCCGCTGGGCACGGTGCTGTTCGAGGCCGGGCGTGAGGAAGGACGGTTCAGTGTCGAGCTGGATTTCGCTCAGCTGGAGCTTGCGCGCAAGGATTACCGGTATCTGGATGATCAGCGGTTGAGGTTGCCGGGGAAGGTGGTTGAACACGCATCGGGAGTACGAGAGCTGCTGATCCCTTCGCGCTGATCCGACGTCTGTGTCGGTCGGGCCGACGTCATCGCGAGCAGGCTCGTGATGACGTCCTGAGAGACAACACACCTGTTTGACCAAAACAACAACGCAACACCCGAAACATTTGCCGAACTCGGCCTCTGCCATAAATCCAATAAAATCCGGAGTAAGTCGCCCATGGCTCGTTTGCAACGCACCCTCTCGCTAGGGTCGGTGGTGCTGTTCGGCATCGCCTACATGACGCCGATCATTGTCCTCGGCACGTTCGGCATTCTCGCCCAGTCCACCGCCGGCATGGTGCCCGCCGCGTATCTGGCGGCACTGGTGGCGATGTTCTTCACCGCCATGAGTTATGGCCGCATGGCTGCTGCGTTCCCGGTGGCCGGCTCGGCCTACAGCTATGTGCGCAAGGCCATCAGCCCGAAACTCGGCTTCATCGCCGGTTGGGCGGTGCTGCTCGATTATCTGTTTCTGCCGATGGCGATCTGGTTGATCGGCGCTGCGTACCTTGCTTCGGCCTTCCCGTCGATTCCGCAGTGGATCTGGGTGCTGGCGTTCATCGGCATCACCAGCGCGATCAACATCATCGGCCTGAAACTGGCCAACGGTATCAACGCCTTGCTGATGCTGGTGCAGTTCCTGGTGCTGGTCGCGTTCGTCGCCCTGTGCGTGCATTACGTCGGCGGCGATGCCAGCACGCCGCTGTGGTCGATCAAACCGTTCTTCAACGGCGACATGCAGATGCCGCTGATCATGAGCGGCGCGGCCATCGCCTGCTACTCGTTCCTCGGCTTCGACGCGGTCAGCACTCTCACCGAGGAAACCCGCGATCCACGTCGCACCATTCCTCGGGCGATCATGCTGATCACCCTGATCGGCGGGCTGATTTTTGTCGGCGTGTCGTACTTCGTGCAGGTCGCTCATCCGTCGTTCCAGTTCGACAGCGTCGACTCGGCGGCCTACGAGATTGCACGCAACATCGGTGGTGACCTGTTCGTCTCGATCTTCCTGATCGGCCTGATCGTCGGTCAGTTCGCTTCGGGTCTGTCCGCCCAGGCCAGCGGTTCGCGGCTGCTGTTTGCGATGGGCCGCGACGGCGTGTTGCCCAAGTCATTCTTCGGCACCTTGCACGAGCGCTTTGGCACGCCGGTCAACAGCATCCTGCTCTGCGCGGTGGTGGCCTTGCTGGCGCTGAAGCTCGACGTGACCACCTCGACTTCGTTCATCAACTTCGGCGCGTTCCTGGCGTTCAGCCTGGTCAACCTGTCGGTGATCTTCCATTACTGGATCGGTGGCGAGAAGAAAGGCCTGCGCGAGCTGGTGCTGTTTCTGGTGTTCCCGTTCATCGGCCTGGTCGCGGACTTGTGGTTGATGGTCAGCCTCGATCACCTGGCGGTGTATCTGGGCCTCAGCTGGCTGGCGATTGGCGTGGTGTATCTGGCGGTGCTGACCGGCGGTTTCCGTCGCCAGCCACCGGAAATGGATTTCCAGGAAGCGACCTGAACTCAGGCCGCAGGCCGGGTCTGACGCAAGGGCAATTGCACGCGAAACGTGGTGCCGGTGCCCAATGTGCTGCGGACCGAGATGTCCCCGCCGTGTTTCTTCACGATGCCATAGGACAGGGACAGGCCCAGCCCTGTCCCCTGGCCCACGGGTTTGGTGGTGAAAAACGGATCGAAGATTTTCTGCAGGGTGTCAGGGGCAATGCCCGAGCCGGTGTCGGCCACTTCGATGATCGCCGACTCCCCCTGCACCGCAGTGCGCAGGGTGATGGTGCCGCGCTCGGCACCCATGGCCTGCGCCGCGTTGATCACCAGATTCATGATGACCTGATTGATCTGCGAGGGCAGGCATTCGATCTCCGGAAGGTCTTGATACTCCTTGATCACATCGGCCTTGTACTTGAGTTCGCTGGCGACGATGTTCAGGGTCGAATCGATGCCCTGTTGCAGGTTCGCCCACTGCCATTGCAACTGGGTATCGACTCGGGAGAAATCCTTGAGATCCTTGACGATCTGCCCGACCCGCCCGATGCCTTCCTTGGACTCGCGGATCAGCACCGGAATGTCTTCCAGCAGAAAATCCACTTCCAGGTGCTCGCGCATTTGTTGCAACTGGGCGGCAGGCTCGGCAGCCAGGGTCTGCCCGGCTGAGTGATAGGCGCCGAGCATGGCCAGCAGTTGCTGGAAGTAACCGTCGAGGGTGCCGAGGTTGGAGGAAATGAACCCGATCGGGTTGTTGATTTCATGGGCTACACCGGCCGCCAGTTGTCCCAGCGAGGCGAGTTTTTCCGACTGCACCAACTGGCCTTCCAGTTGCTTGCGTTCGTCGATCTCTCGCTGCAAGGCTTCGCTGGCCTGCTTGAACTGGGCGGTGCGCTGGTCAACCAAATGTTCGAGGTGATGCATTTGCAACGACGCGCGCTCGGTCATCTGCCATTTGGTCAGCAGGGTGTTGGCCATCTGCTGGACTTCGATGTTGTCGAAGGGTTTTTTCAGGATCAGCAACCGGTCGTGGGCGTGCAGGCGATCCAGCAGTTCGTCCCAGGAATAGTCGGAATAAGCCGTACACACGACCACCTGCAATTGCGGATCCTGTTGCCAGAGATGCTCGATGGTTTTCGCCCCGTCCCAACCGTCAGGCATGCGCATATCGACAAAGGCCAGGGCGTACGGGCACTGCTCCTGCAACGCCAGGTTGAGCTTGGCCAGACCTTCTTCACCGCCATAGGCCGAGTCCAGTTCGAACGTTGCTCGCCGGGGCTTGGCAGGTGCGCCGAACAGGGCCGCTTCCATCTCGTCCAGTTCCGCTGACTGCGCCTGGGTCGGAGCAAGGATCTTGCGAAAGTCTTCGTGGATCGACGGCATGTCGTCGATCAGCAGAATGCGGCGGTTCGACAGTTCGCTCATACGTTCTCCGTTACGGTGATCAGCGGAATCTGCAGGGTGAACATGGCGCCCAGTCCCGGCCCGTCACTGTGGGCGGTGAGATGGCCGTGCATCTCGATGGCCGCCAGGGCGCAGCTGTGCAGGCCGAAGCCATGGCCCTCCTTGCGGGTCGTGAAACCGTGGGCAAAGATCCGCGTCATGTTTTCCGGGGCGATGCCTTCGCCATCGTCCCTGACACTGATTTCCAGAAAGCTCTCGTCGACGATCTTCACGCTCAGGGTCATGGTTCGTGGGCGGTTGCTGAGGTCGGCCATCGCGTACTTGGCGTTGCTGATGAGGTTGATCAGGATCAGCAGCAAGCGGTGTTTATCGCCCATCACCTGAGGCACGTCGCCGTATTCCTTGACCACCGTGACATGGTGCCGGGTGAGTGCGCCGGCGTTCATGCGCAGGGCGTCTTCGAGCAGTTCGTTGATGTATAACGGCTCGGTCATGCTGTTGGCCCCGGCATAGGATTGCTGGGTGGCGACGATGTCCTTGATGTGATCGACGCTCTTGTTCATCTGGGCCAGTTCGTCGGCCATTTCCTGCTGTTCCTGGGCGATGGCGCCTACCAGTTGATTGAGGTAGCCGGGCAGCAGCTTGCCCTTGGCGTCCTCGGTCAGGAAAGGCCCGAGGTCGTCCGGGTGTTCGTTGATCAGTTGCATGGCCTTGCCCAAACCCAAGGCCTTGCTGCTGCGCAGTTTTCGCGAGATCAGGTCGGAAGAAATGTTTACGCTGTTGAGCACGTTGCCAACGTTGTGCAACACATTGGTGGCGATTTCCGCCATGCCGGCCTGCCGCGCGGCGTCGAGCAGTTCGCTCTGCACGTTCTTCAGTTCGCGGGTCCGCTCGTCGACCCGCTGCTCGAGTACATCGTTGGCCGTATGCAGGGCCGCATTGACCCGGTTGATCTCGGCGAAGCTGCGGATCAGGCGGATGGCCAACCACAGCAGCGACAACATCAGCAGGACAGAAAACAGCAGCAGGTAGAAATGGTATTTCTGGTCGGTTCGTTCGGCCTGTTGCTGATCCAGATCGAGCATGTTGGTGATGGTGTCCAGGCGCTCGGCCACGGGGATCGACTCGATCTGATCGAGCAGGTGATTGACGATCGGTTGCTCGCGCAGGATCAGGGCGATGTGATTGCTCAGGATCCGGATCGGGGTCTGAAAATTCGCCGGCAGACGTTGTGCGTTCACCGCCAGTTTGTTCAGACCCACCTCGATGTCGGAGGCTTTGTCGTCGGAGGCGACCTGGGCGAATTCCAGTGCGCTGAGCAGCAGGTCATAGGTGTCGGTGACGATGTTCTGCAATTGAATCTTGTCGAGGTCGGACAGATTGGTCAGTTGCGCCTGAATGTCATCCTCGGCGCTCGGCAGAAACGCCAGGGAGTTGCGCAACAACGCGTTGTGCGACTTGAACTGTTCGACCAGACGGGTTTTTTCCTGCATGGCCTCCAGGTAGCGTTCGTGGGCATGGTCCCATTGCCTGGAGTCGTTGCGTCCATGCCCGGACTCCATGGTGTCGAAGCGTGCCCACAGACGATTCATCTCGTTCATCGGTGAGACCAGCGGGTCGTAATTGTGGGTGATCGCCACTCGGGCTTTGAGGACTTCACTTTCCCACTGCGAATCCTGTTGCTTGATCTGACGGATCAGGTCCCGGGATTCGGTGTAGGTGGTGGTCTGCTGGGAACTGGACTTGAGGTAGAGAAACACCAGGACCGAGGCCAGCAATACGGCCAGGAGGCTGAGCAACAGCAGGCTGCGCCGCCCCGAGACGGTTGTCATCATCGCTGACCCTCCCGGTGTCCGGTCAGGGTCTTGAGAAACTCGATGATCAGCCCCTTGTCTTCCTCGCTCGGCATGCGGCCCAACTGATACTGGAACATCACGTCCACGGCCCGTTCTAGGGTGGGCGCCGAGCCGTCATGGAAGTACGGCGCGGTCAGCGCGACGTTGCGCAGGCTCGGCACCTTGAACACGACGCGATCGTCTTCGTCTCCGGTAACGTTGAACCGCCCCTGGTCGGCTTGCGTCGGATTGCCGCGATCGGCGATGTAGTCTCCGAACACCCCGAACTTCTGGAACATGTTGCCGCCGATGTTCACCCCCTGATGGCAGGCTATGCAGCCATACTCCTTGAAGCGCTGATAGCCGTACTTTTCATCCAGAGTCAGGATGTCCGTGTTGCCCAGCAGGTACTGATCGAAGCGGGAACCGGGTGTCAGGAGTGTGCGTTCGTAGGCTGCCAGGGCATTCTGGATATTGGCTTTCGTCACGGCATCCGGGTAGGCGGCGCTGAAAGACCGGCGATAGTCGGGGTCGTCGGCGATCCGTTGCACAACGGTATTCCAGTCGCTGCCCATTTCGTGGGGGCTGGTGATGACGACATTGGTCTGCTCTTCCAGCGTTTCGACGCGACCGTCCCAGAACTGGCGGAAATTGAGGCTGGCGTTGAGCACGGTCGGCGTGTTGACCGCTACCGGTTGTCCATCGAAGCCGATGGACAGGGCCCGACTGTCGGCCCCGTTCTTGTCCAGTTGATGGCAACTGTCGCAGGACAGGGTGTTGTTGACCGATAGCCGTGGATCGAGGAAAAGCCGGCGACCGAGTTCGACGCGCTTCGGGTCCTGTTTCGGAATCTCGGGCAAGGGTTTCAGCGGCTCATCCAGCGGTGCGGCAACGGTATTGGCGCAGGGAGCGAAAAGCAGCAGGAACACAACGCTGCGGGACTGACACGTCGGCGGCGTGTTCATGGAACGCTCCAGGGCCCCGGCAACCCGGCAACCAACAGGCGGGCGAAGGCGTCCGCCGGCAGGGCCTTGCTGAAGTAGTAGCCCTGGCCTTCCTCGCAGTGGTGGGATCTGAGAAAAGCCAACTGTTGCGCGGTTTCCACCCCTTCGGCGATGACGTTCAGGTTCAGGCTCTTGCCCAGGCTGATGATCGCGCCGACCAAGGCGGCGTCGCTGCTGTCATGGCTCAGGCCGCGAATGAACGACTGATCGATTTTCAGCACATCGATGGGGAAGCGGCGCAGGTAACTCAGGCTGGAATAGCCGGTGCCGAAGTCATCGATGGCCAGCCTGACGCCCAGCGCCTTGAGACGGTTCAACGCGCTCATGGTCGCGTCGACGTTCTGCATCAGCACGCCCTCGGTGATCTCCAGTTCCAGCAGGACGGGATCCAGCCCGGTCTCCTCCAGCACCTGTTCGATGCCCTCGACAAACAGGCGCTGACGAAAGTCGATGGCCGAGGTGTTGACCGACATGCGGATCGGCGGCAACCCGGCTTTTTGCCAGTCTCGCGTCTGACGGCAGGCTTCGCCCAGCACCCATTTGCTCAGAGGCACGATCAGGCCGCTGTCTTCGGCCACGGGGATGAACTCCGATGGATACACCCAGCCATGCCCCGGTTTCTGCCAGCGAACGAGTGCCTCGGCGCCCACCACCCGGCCGCTGTCCAGATCGATTTTCGGCTGGTAATGCAGAACGAATTCGTGCCGTTGCAGGGCCTGGCGAATGCCCGACTCGATGCCTTGCTGTTCTCGGGCGCGCTGGTTCATGGCCTCGATGAAGAAACCGATTTCGTTCGGACCGATGTCCTTGGCATTGCGCATGGCCGTTTCGGCCTTTTTGATCAGGTCGATGGCTTCCAGTCCGTCGCCCGGATAAATACTGATGCCCACGCTGGCGGTGACACTGACGTCGTGACCGACAATCGTCTGTGGCTCACGGATGGCCGCCAGCAGTTTTTCAGCGATGCTGCGCGTCTGCTGCGGGTGGTTGATGTCGCTGAGCATCACCACGAACTCGTCGGAGCCATAGCGAAAGACCGAGTCCGATTCGCGTACACAAGCCAACAGTTGCTGGCCGACCCGTTTGAGCATCTCGTCGCCCGCCGGATGGCCCAGGGCGTTGTTGATGCGCTTGAAGCGATCCAGGCCGAGAAACATCACCACCAGTTGTTTGTCATGGCGCCGGCACGCGGCCAGTGACTGAGTCAGGCGGTCACCGAGCAAGGTGCTGTTGGGCAGGCCCGTGAGGCTGTCGTACTGCAACAGGTGCGAGACCTTGAGCAACTCGTGCACGCGCGCCTCGATGGTTTGCTCGAGGCTGAGCATCTTCAGCGCCGCGTCCTGGGCCAACTGCCATTTCCAGGTCAGGGCATTGGCCATCTGCCGGATTTCCAGGGTGTCGAACGGTTTTTTCAAGATCAGCAACTGATCGCCGAACTCCAGCCGTTCGGCCATGGCTTCCCAGCTGTACTCGGAGTAGGCGGTGCACAGCGCGATTTGCAGGTTGGGATCGACCTCCCACAGTTTTTCAATGGTTTCCAGACCGTCCCAGCCGGGCGGCATCCGCATGTCGGTGAAGGCGAGGGCATAGGGACGGCCTTCGTCCAGCGCCTGCTGCACCAGTTTCAAAGCTTCCTGACCTTGGTAGGCAGAGTCGAGCTGGAAGGTCAGATGCGGCGACTGGCGGGTACCGAACAGCGTTTGTTCAAGACCACTCAAATCCGCTTCGCCACCGCTCTCGGGTGCAAGGATCTTGCGGAAATCGGCATGGATCGCCGGCGTATCGTCGACGATCAGAATGCGTCGGTTGGTCTGGGGAAAAGGCGTTTTCATCCTTCATCCTCCCTGGGCAGCGGGGCGGCCGCACTCCAGCCCTTCAGCAGTCGGGCTGCCTGTTCAGAGCTGACCGCTTCGCTCAAGCTGAAGCCCTGCACGTTTTTCAACGGTGCGCAGGGCGCGAGGGCACTGCCCTGATCCTCTGGCGTGACGCCTTCGGCGCTGATGTCGATCGCCAGATCCCGAGCGAAATTGACGATCGCCCGCAACCGGTTGGCGCCGTCTTCATCCTGAGCCGCATTGTCGATCAGGGACTGGGCGAGTTTGAGGTGATTGACCCGGTAGGTTTTCAGGTAATCGAACGAAGAGTATTCGGTGCCGAAATCATCGATGGCGATGGTCACACCCAACTCGCGCAGGCGCGGCAACGCATCGTTGTGTGTCCATTGGGTCTGGGCCAGTGTGGCTTCGGTGACATCGAAACGCAGATCCCATGGCGCCAGCTCCCAGCGGGCCGTGGTGCGCAACACGTCGTAGATCAGTTCGGGACCGGACTTGAGCTGCGCCAGGGAAATCTTGATCGCCATCACCGGTGGCGCCACTCCCTCGTTTTGCCACTGACGCATCTGCCAGCAGGCGTGATCGAGGATCCAGCGTCCGAGTGGAATGATTGCGCCGGTCTTTTCCGCCGCTGGTACGAAGGCCGACGCCGGTAGCAGGCCAAGCTTGGGATGTTGCCAACTGACCTGCGCAGCCATGCCGAGAATCCTGCCGCTGTGCAGGTCCACTTCCGGCAGGTAATCGAGCTTCAGCCCTCCCCGGGTGAGGGCCGTCGTCAACTCCTCGGCAAGGACCATGCGCTCGGCCACCTCCCGGGTGATTTCTTCGGAGTGGAAGTGATACTGATTGCGTCCGGATTCCTTGGCGCGGTACAGCGCCATGTCGGCCTGTCCCAACAGGCTGTCGGCATCGAGGCTGGCGGGGCTATAGCTGCTGATGCCGATGCTGGCCGAAATGCGCACGGCATTGCCGGCCAGTTGATAGGGCGCCTGCAGAGCCTCAAGGATCTTGGTGGCCATGGCGGCGGATCGGGTCGGTTCGCTGACGTCCAGTTGCAGGATCGCGAACTCATCGCCGCCCAGGCGCGCCACCACGTCGTTTTCCCGAACCCCGGTTTTGATCCGTTGTGCCACTTGCTGCAACAGCAGGTCACCGACCGGATGACCGAGGGTGTCGTTGATCCGCTTGAAGTGATCCAGATCCAGATAAAACACCGCGAATGGCGCCGCCCCCCGACGTGCGGCGGCGAAGGCCTGATGCAGACGTTCGATCAGCGTGGCGCGGTTGGCCAGCCCGGTGAGACCGTCCGTGCGGGCCAGCAGGGCCATTTTTTCTTCGGCGATCCGGCGTTCGGTGATGTCGAGGATGATGCCTTCCACTTCCAGCAGTCGGCCGTCGTGGTCGCGCACCGGGACGTAGCGGTTCTCCACCCAGCGCCACGTGCCCTGGCCGGTGCGCAGGCGAAATTCGATCGAGGCGCCCAGGGCATGCCGGTCCAGCACCCGCGCCATGGCGGCGTCGACATTGGCCTGATCGTCCGGGTGAATCAGCAACTGCGCCCAGTTGGCCGCCCCCACCAGATCGGCCGCGACATGCCCGTAGCGGGTGATGTTGTGGGAAATGTACATCAGCGGAAACGATGGCTCGCCGCGCAACCGGTAAAGGATGGTCGGGCTGTTCTGCACGATGATGTTGGCGTCGGACAGCTCCCGCGTACGGTCCTGCACGGCTTGTTCCAGCAGGTTCATCTTCAGCGCGGCGTCTTCGGTCATTTGCCATTTGACGGTCAGGGCGCTGGCCATCTGGCGAATTTCAATCGCATCGAAGGGCTTTTTCAGGATCAGCAGGCGATCGTTCAGCGGCAACCGCTCGTCGATGTCTTCCCAGGAGTAGTCGGAGTAGGCGGTGCACAGGGCCACTTGTAGCTTGGGATCGACCTGCCAGAGCCGTTCGATGGTTTCCAGGCCGTCCCAGCCCGGCGGCATGCGCATGTCGATGAAGGCCATGGCGTAAGGACGACCAGCGGCCAGGGCAGCCTCGACCTTGTCCAGGGCTTCGCGCCCCTGAAAGGCCGAATCCAGCTCGAAGTGTTCTTTCTGTGTGGCAGACGCAGTGGAGGGGGGGCCGAACAGCAGGTGTTCGGTTTCGTCCAGGCTGTGGTCTTCCACCGTGGCGGGTTTGAGGATTTTCTCGAAATCGCCGTGGATCGACGCTGTATCGTCGACGATCAGTACGCGGCGATTGACCGGGCCGGGCTGTGCGCTCATGACGCCATACCTGCAGGTTCACGCACTTTCGTCATCGGGAGCATCCTTTTTCCCTCGCTTCAAGTCTGTTTGCAGGCCGATGGTGCCCGGTGACTTGAGCATAGTTCTCTCGCCGATACTTCGCCCGTCACGGTGTTACCGAGGATTTACACAGGCTCCACGAAAAATCATCTAGCCTTTCATGCAAGACGCGGGCAAGCGGGGAGGTCTGTCGATGCGTCATCCCTATCCACCGTTTTGCGCGAGGCCTCGCCATGGAAGAGCAATCCGCCCCGACTTCGGCCCACCGGCCTGCTGTTTTGCTGGTCGATGACGAAGAGTCGATCCTCAACAGCCTGCGCCGTCTGCTGCGTGGCCAGCCCTACGATGTGCTGCTCGCCACCAGCGGTGCCCAGGCACTGGAAGTGATGGCGCAACGTCCGGTCGATCTGGTGATGAGTGACGCGCGGATGCCCAGCATGGACGGTGCCACGCTGCTCGCCAGCGTTCGTCAGCTGTATCCGGCGACCACACGGATCATGTTGACGGGCTATGCCGACCCTTCGGCGATCATCAAGGCCATCAACGAAGGGCAGATCGACCGCTATATCAGCAAACCCTGGAATGACGAAGAAATGCTCCTGATCCTGCGCCAGGCGCTGGAACATCAGCATCTGGCCCGTGAGCGCGAGCGTCTGGAGCAACTGACCCGGGTGCAGAACGATCAGTTGAAGTTGCTCAACAGTACTCTGGAAAAACACGTCAGCGCCCGTACAGCCGAGCTGCAGCAGACCGCCGACATGCTCGACCTGGCTTACGAGGAGCTCAAGCACAGCTATGTGACCGGCACCGAAGTGTTTTCGTTGCTCGCCAACCTGCGCCTGCCGCCGGCCAAGCAGACCAACCGGCAGATCATTGAGCTGGTGCGCGGCTACTGCAAGGTGCACCGGCTGGACGAAGCCGCCAGCCGCGACCTGACCATGGCCGCCGCGCTGTACAACATCGGCAAGCTGAGCTGGACCGACAGCATGATGACCACCCCTTCGGACCTGTTGCACAGCACCGACCGCGATCGCTATCGGGGTTATCCGAAACAGAGCGAATCGCTGTTGATGACCCTGGACCCGATGAAGGATGCCGCGCGGCTGATCCTGCACCATCAGGAACACTGGGACGGCAGCGGTTTCCCCGACCGGCTCAAGGGCGAGGCCATTCCCCTGGGCTCGCGGCTGCTGAAGCTGGCGGTGGATTTTGTCGAGTTGCAGCGCGGGCTGATTCTCGAGCGGCAAATGAATAGCGATGAAGCGTTGCTGTACCTGCGTCAGTACGCGGGCAGACTCTATGATCCCGAGCTGATCGAGGATTTCATCAAGGTCTGCGCGATGGTCAGCGACATCACCCTGACCGATCCGAGCGTCAAGGTGCTGGGCACCCGGGAGCTGGCGGCGGGGATGATCCTGGCGCGCAACCTCAATGCCGACAACGGCATGTTGCTGCTCAATGCCGGCAAGGTGCTGAGTGCACTGCTGGTGGACAAACTGATCAGTTTCGAAGCCATGGAGGGGGCCAAATACAAGGTGTTCGTGAAAGTGCCGGAGGAGGGCGAGGCGGCGCTTCTGGCCCAGTCTTGAGACCGTATGAGGTGACGCTGGCGCCGCCGGCATGGGATCCTTGCGGTTTTTCCCAAGGCCGGTGGCTGCCCCATGACCTCTGTATCCGCTGTTTCCCCCCGCATCATTCGTATTGCCGCCGCGCTGCTGCTCAACCCCGACGGCCAGACCCTGCTGGTGCGCAAGCGCAACACTGCGGCGTTCATGCAACCGGGCGGCAAGATCGAAGCCCATGAACTGCCGGTGCATGCGCTAGCCCGTGAGCTGGAGGAAGAACTGGGGCTGGTGATCGATCCGGCGCAGGCGAGTTTTCTCGGCCAGTTCTCGGCACCTGCCGCCAACGAGCCAGGGTTTGTCGTGCAGGCCGAGATCTTTCAACTGACCATCGACGCCGACGTCTCCCCGGCCGCCGAGATCGAAGAGGTGATCTGGATCGACCCGGCCACCGACGGCGATGTGGTTCTCGCCCCATTGACACGTGACCTGATCCTGCCGTTTTATCGAGCCTCGCTGACCGCGATCGCCTGATCATTCGTGCAAAGGACTTCGTCATGATCCCGCTTCCAGACCTGCTGATTTTTGCTGCTGCCGCATTGTTGATGGTACTGACGCCGGGGCCGAACATGATTTACCTGATCTCCCGTTCGATCTGTCAGGGGCGCAAGGCCGGGGTCACGTCGCTGCTCGGCGTGGTGGCCGGGTTCTTCGTGCATATGTTCGCGGCGGCGGCCGGTCTGACGGCGGTGTTTCTTGCGGTGCCGATGGCCTATGAAGTGTTGAAGTGGGCCGGCGCGCTGTACCTGCTGTGGCTGGCCTGGCAAGCGGTGAAACCCGGCGCGCGTTCGCCGTTCGAAGTGCAGGCATTGCCGGCGGACTCGTCGCGCAGGCTCATCACCATGGGCTTTCTCACCAGCGCCCTGAACCCGAAGATCGCGGTGTTCTACCTCTCGGTGTTTCCGCAGTTCATCACGCCGGATCACGGCTCGGTATTCAGCCAGAGCATCATCCTCGGCCTGACCCAGATCAGCGTCAGTTTCAGCGTCAACCTGTTGATTGCCCTGTCGGCAGCGGGAATCGCTTCGTGGTTTGCCAGTAACCCGACGTGGCTGGCGGCGCAGCGTTATTTCATGGGGTTTGTGCTCGGTGGTCTGGCGGTGCGGCTGATGCTTGAACAACGCCGGTCGGCTTGAGCATGTGGATCGAACGACTGGACGCCAGTCATGCGCTGGCCTATCGCGAATTGATGCTGGAAGCGTATGACCGGCATCCGCAGGCGTTCACCTCCAGCGTGCGCGAGCGCGCGGCGATGCCCTTGAGTTGGTGGGAATCGCGCCTGACCAGCAAGCTGGATGCGGTGTTCGGCGCGTTCGAAGAAGGCCGGCTGGCGGGTATCGTCGGCCTGGCGTTCGAGCCTCGGGAAAAGGCCCGGCACAAGGCAACGGTATTCGGCATGTATGTGTCGGCTGAGTTTCGTCAGCGCGGGCTGGGCCTGAAGTTGATGGAGGCGGTGCTGGGGGAAGCGCAGCAGCATCCGGCGTTGAAAGTCATTCAACTGACCGTCACCGCCGGCAATGACGCGGCGTTCAAGCTGTACCAGCGCTGCGGCTTCATCCAGTTCGGCCTGGAGCCGATGGCGGTACGGGTCGGCGAGGACTACTTCGACAAGATCCATATGTGGTGCGCGCCTTTCGTGCCTAACGCCAGCCTCAACGAACCGCGCTGACCCCATCAAGGGTCGAGAACGACGTGTCCTTGGCCGTCAGCAGGAAATCGCGCATGTACGGCGCATCCAGCATGTCGGCGCGGATCGCCGCGTACAGCGTCGCAAACAGACCTTTCTCACCCAGCCGCTTCGCCTTCACGTAACCCCGTGAGCTGTATTCATGCAGCGCCCAGTGCGGCATGCCGCACACGCCACGACCGCTGGCCACCAGTTGCATCATCATCACCGTCAGTTCTGACGTGCGCACTTGCGCCGGTTCGATGTCCGCCGGTTCGAGGAAACGAGTGAAGATGTCGAGGCGATCGCGCTCAACCGGATAAGTGATCAGGGTTTCCGTCAGCAGGTCTTCGGGAACGATGTACGGTTTGCTCGCCAATGCGTGCTGATTGGCGACCGCAAGCATGGCTTCGTAGGTGAACAGCGGCACGTAGGTGATGCCGGCGATTTCCAGCGGGTCGGACGTTACCACCAGATCCAGATCGCCACGAGCCAGTGCCGGCAGCGGGGCAAAGGAGAAGCCCGAAGCGAGGTCGAGTTCGACTTCCGGCCAGGCATCGCGGAACTGGTCGATGGTCGGCATCAGCCACTGAAAGCAACTGTGGCATTCGATGGCCATGTGCAGACGCCCGGCGGTGCCCCCGGCCAGGCGCCCGATATCCCGCTCGGCAGCGCGCAGCAGCGGCAGGGTCGCGTCGGCCAGTTGCAGCAGGCGCAGACCGGCGCTGGTGAACCGCACCGGTTTGGTCTTGCGCACAAACAACGGCATGCCCATGCGCTCTTCCAGTTCCTTGAACTGATGGGACAGCGCCGACTGGGTCAGGTGCAGGCGGTCGGCCGCATCGACCAGGCTGTCGGCTTCGCGCAGGGCGTGCAGGGTTTTCAGGTGACGGATCTCAAGCACCGCAGGCTCCATGAGGAAAATTTGTGATCAACACGAAAAGGTTGAGTTTGTCTCATGTTGGGTTGGCTGTCGACAATGGCGCCATCTTTTACGCAATGGAGAACACTCGACATGGCCGTGGCTCACACCCTGGGTTTCCCGCGCATTGGCGCCGACCGCGAACTGAAAAAAGCCCTCGAAGCGTACTGGAAAGGCGATCTCGATCAGGCGTCCCTGAATCAGGTCGGCCGTGAGCTGCGCGCCAGACACTGGCAATTGCAGAAGGACGCCGGCATCGACCTGCTGCCGGTCGGCGACTTTGCCTGGTACGACCAGGTGCTGACCCACTCGCTGACCTTCGGTGTGATCCCCGAGCGTTTCGACGCTGTGCGTGACGAGCGCGGCCTGCCGACCCTCGACACCCTGTTCGCGATGGCCCGTGGCGCCACGGCGTCCTGCTGCGGCGGTGAGCACGGCAAGACCCAATATGCACAAGAGCTGACCAAGTGGTTCGACACCAACTACCACTACCTGGTCCCGGAGTTCACCGCCGATCAACAGTTCAAGCTGAGCTGGGAACAGCTGTTCGATGAAGTCGAAGAAGCCAGGGCCCTTGGTCACAACGTCAAACCGGTGATCATCGGCCCGCTGACTTACCTGTGGCTGGGTAAAGCGAAAGGCAATGATTTCGACAAGCTCGACCTGCTCGAGCGTTTGCTGCCGGTGTACAACGAAATCCTCGGGCGTCTTGCCGCACAGGGTGTGGAGTGGGTGCAGATCGACGAACCGATCCTCACTCTCGACCTGCCGCAGGCCTGGAAAAACGCCTTCGAACGCGCCTATCACATCCTTCAGTACTCGCCGTTGAAGAAACTGGTGGCGACCTATTTCAGCGGCTTGCAAGACAACCTCGGCCTCGCCGTCGGCCTGCCGGTGCAAGGTCTGCACATCGACGCAGTACGTGCGCCGGATCAACTGGGTCAGGTGCTTGATCGCCTGCCGACCTACAAGATTCTTTCGGTGGGACTGGTCAACGGTCGCAACGTCTGGCGCTGCGAACTGGAGCAGGCGCTGGCACAACTGCAACCGGCCCAAGAGCGTTTTGGCGATAACCTGTGGGTCAGCAGTTCTTGCTCGCTGCTGCACAGCCCGGTGGATGTCGAGCGCGAAGACAAGCTCGACCCGGAACTGAAAAGCTGGCTGGCATTCGCCGTGCAGAAGTGCGCCGAAATCTCCGTGCTGCGTGATGCGCTGAACGATCCGCAAGCACCGAAAGTACAAAACGCACTGGCCGAAAGCCGCGCGATTCAAGAAAGTCGCGCCCGTTCGCCGCGTATTCACAAGGCCGCCGTGCAGGCGCGGATCGATGCGATCAATGCCAGCGACAGCCAGCGTCACTCGCCGTTCGCCAAGCGCATCGCCGCGCAACAGGCGCGTTTGAAATTGCCGGCGTTTCCGACCACCACCATCGGTTCGTTCCCGCAGACCGGTTCGATCCGCCTGGCCCGTCAGGCCTTCAAGCAGGGCAAGCTGTCCGCCAACGATTACCACGACGCCATGCGCAGCGAAATCCGCCATGCAGTGCAAGTCCAGGAACGTCTGGGGCTGGATGTGCTGGTGCACGGTGAAGCCGAGCGCAACGACATGGTCGAGTACTTCGCCGAGCAGCTTGACGGTTACCTGTTCACCCGTTTCGGCTGGGTCCAGAGCTACGGTTCCCGTTGCGTCAAACCGGCGGTGATTTTTGGTGATCTGTCCCGTCCGAACGCCATGACCGTGGACTGGATCACCTACGCCCAGGGCCTGACCGACAAGGTCATGAAAGGCATGCTGACTGGCCCTGTGACCATGCTGATGTGGTCGTTCCCCCGCGAAGACGTGTCGCGCAAAGTCCAGGCACAACAACTGGCACTGGCCCTGCGTGACGAAGTGGTGGATCTGGAAAACGCCGGGATCAAAATCGTGCAGATCGACGAAGCCGCGTTCCGCGAAGGGCTGCCGCTGCGCCGTGCACAGTGGCAGGAGTATCTGGACTGGGCGGTGGAAGCGTTCCGCCTGACCGCGTCGGGCGTCAAGGACGAAACCCAGATTCATACCCACATGTGCTACAGCGAATTCAACGATGTGATCAAGGCCATCGCCGACATGGACGCCGATGTCATCACCATCGAAACATCGCGCTCGGACATGGAGTTGCTCGAAGCCTTCGAAGCGTTCGATTACCCGAACGACATCGGCCCGGGCGTCTATGACATCCACTCCCCGCGAGTGCCGGACACCGCCGAGATGGTCAAGTTGATGAGCAAAGCCGTGAAGCGCATTCCGGCGCAGCGCCTGTGGGTCAACCCCGATTGCGGCCTGAAGACCCGCGCCTGGCCTGAGACCGAAGCGGCGCTGGTCAACATGGTGGCGGCGGCGCGACAGTTGCGCAGTCAGTTGGCATAGCCATTCTGCGAAACAGCAAGGGGGGAGCGGGTAAACCGCTCCCCCTTTTGCTTTCACAGGTTCTCGAAATGGATCAGCACCGACGAGCGCTTGCCAATGTCGGCATAGGGCAGGGAAGGATCGTCGGCATGGGTCATGGACCGGTGTTCGGGCAGCTTTAAATGGGCCTTTTCGAATTCGCGAAAACCGGGTGTTGCCTTCGAATAGTGAAAGTGGGCATACCACAGCAATGTTGGCTGTGCCTGCGTCAGGTCGCGGATTTCATACTCCTGCAGATAATCGGTGCGGCCGTCCTTGCGTTTGCCGAGGTTTTTCAGTGGCTGGGCTTTGCGGATGTCTACGGCGTTCTGTCCGATCAAGTCGTCGAGCATGCCATCGGTGGGGTTCTTGCTGGTCAGTGACTGGCGGGTGCGCATTTGTCGTCCGCTGATTCTGAGTTCGGCAGCCTTGTGGCGCAGCGGCGTGATGATCGGGTTCTGCGCGTCGATCTGCTCGATACCGTGAGCCCGGCGAATCAGTTCGTCCGCCTCGCTGACCATCATGTGTTCCAGATCGACCGGAAGCATGTCCTGCCTCGCGTAAGCGCTCACCTTGGCCTGATAAGCGGGCACCCGATCCAGTCGGGTGCGCGCATCGGTGACCAAGGCTCCAAGGTCAGCTTTCATTGGCGATGACGGTCGAGCGGGTGAGCTCAAGAGGTGGTACTTGCCGTTGCTGCCCTGTTCCCAGATCTCGTTGACACCGCCCTTGCCGGTCAAGTGATAGCGGCGTGTCTGGGTTGTGGATTCCCAATGCTCGACACCGATCAGTAATTGATTGTCCTCGGTGGTGAAGATCTTTTTGTTGCTTTGCCCCGTAGGCGCGGCGACCGTCGGCAGCTCAAGTGTCTTGCGTGCCCGGTCAGCCATTTTTTCGATGTTCGCCAGAAGAGGAGGGACATCATCCATGTGAAAATGTTGGGAATAACTGGCCGTCCAGACGGTCATCGCTCGCCGAAACTGCGCATACGTGTCGAGGCAGTCCTGCAGGATCTGATTGCGCTGGGCACGGGTAACACTGGTCTCGGGCAGGCTGAATTGCGTGTACAGGGCGCGATCCATCCTGGCGCGTAAATCTTGGGCCTGGTGGTGCAGAAAGTGCAATGACACTTCACCTGGATTGTCGAAGCGCTGGACGATTTCCAGCAGGCTGCCGGTCTTGAGATAGAGCAGTTTGCCCTCACTGAGACGTCTGTTCAGACCTTCGACTTCCGCTCGCATATGCACCTTGTCTCTGGGGAGACTGATGCGTTCGAACCAGTGGTTGAGATCGCGCACCAGCCCTTCGATCTCATCGATTTTTTGCATCATTTCCACGCGCAACTTACGGGCTTGTGCATGCACAGGCACCCGCTCGGCCAGCAGTTCTGCAGGCAATTCGTCCAGACGCTCGGTGAGGGCGTCAATCCGGTCCAGCAAGGGGCCTACCTGGTGTCGGGTGTGGTGGATGCGCAGTTGAACGCGGTCAGCCACCTTCCAGGCGTCCAGGCTCATGCATTCGTTCAACTTGCGTCGTTTGTTGCCATGGGTCAGGGGCAGCAGATCGACCAGCAGTTGGTAACGCCGGCTGGCCATTTCGATGTCGCCGATGCAGGCTGCTTCGGCGGCGGGTCTCAGGGCCGGACGCTGGTCGGCGGGGCTGTTGTTGTAGCGATTGATGGCGGCGTGACTTTTGGCAAATCGGTCGTCTATTTGCCAGGCGAGCTGATCGGCTGCCTGGGTCAACTGTTGCTGGCGACGAAAAACCCGATCACCCCACCAGCGTGGCAGGCGTTGTCGAATGCTCACGGGCCAGACCGGATCAAGCGTATCTGCCATGTGCCCGAGCACATTGCCGCCGCCTGCACCGCCACCGTCGAACGTTGTCCCGTATACCCCGAAATGGGTGTCCCATTGGCCGGCTTCATCCAGTGCTATCGGTTGTTTATAGGTCTTCTGTGTATTACCGCTCAGGCGCCAGCCCCTTGAGTCCTTGCTCAATTCGATTTGATAGACCCGTCCCTGACGAACAACAAAATCGCCATCGGGATGCCGGTAGACGCTGCGAAACAGTCCGGCGCTGGCCGGCTCCATGCCGCTCAGGAAGATGGGCTTTTGGTACTCGTAGCCTGCAAAACGCTTCCCTGTATGTTGGGCCTGACGTGCGCTGGGCGCTTGTAACGCGGCAGCGCTGGTGGTCACTTGGCGCAATTGACGGGTGCGCGTCAGCGTGCGGGCACGGCTCGCGGCGCTGGCGCTTGTGCCTGCGCCCACTGTGGGCAGGATGTCCATCGCCGCATCGATCAGCGCCAGAAGCAACATTTCGATTTCGGCTAATCCATCACCCACGGCGCCGCGCAGGAACGCGGCCACCGCCTGATTGGCGCTGGTCCAGGCGTCATACAAGCCGATGGCGGTGCCGACAAAGGGCAGCAGACCCAGGGCCATTTTGATGTAGTTGAGCGTGCGCGGGCCGCTGAGGGCGTAGCGCTCCAGATCCATCGCGTCGTTGGCGCGCGAGGTGCCTCGATGGGCCTCGATCAGTCGGCCCATATGAGCATTGAGCAAGTGTTTGGCCAAAGAGGTGGATGCCGGCCAGCGTTCCCCAACCCCGATCAGGGCGTCAAAACGCTTCAAAACGGCCTGGCCGATGCGCTGTTCATGAGCCCTCACGTTGCCCAGCAAGGCACGACCCGCCAGATAGCTGGCCCATCTTTCCTGAACGCACAGATTGAACAGCGACTGGCGCGCCGACTCCAGACTGTCAAAGCGGCGCAGGAACTGCCCATCAGGGCTATCGGTCAGGTACAGCAGGGTCGTACCGCTGACCGTTTCCTGGATGAAGCTCACTCCAGACAGTGTCACCGAACCTTCATTCGGTGTGTCCTTGCCGCCGACGGTGAGGAGGGCAGGCAGCAAAATGATGTGCTTGTTTCCCGCTCGCCAGGCATGGGGCGTGTCGGCATCGATGGCGATGTCGAGGATGTGCAGGTCTTGCGCGGTGATCTGTTTTTGCAGGCGGGCGCATTCGCCTTGCAGCCTGAGCATCAATCGCCAGGGTTCCAGCAGGCATTCGTGGCGATGTTCGTTGATGAACGGCGAGTCATCGTTCGACCCAATGAACACCCGGCGGATCAGGTCTTCGTAGGCTTTGGGCAAGTCCAGATCGGGCAGTGTCTTGCTCAAGTAAGGTTTGGTAATGCCCACCGTCAGGGCCCGGCGCTCGGCCTCGTCTGATGCGCTGACCTCAATCTGCATGAAACCCAGGCGCAGCAACAGGGGGTCCAGACTCATTGACGGCGTGTTGTCGATATTTTGCTGGGCGAGGGCTTCGAGGGACATCTTGTTGCGCGCCTTGCTTGGCACCAGCTGCAGTTTCTGTGGTGTACCCGGCGCGCCGGGAGCAGCGACCGTGTGTTTTTCCAATGCCACTGAGTCGGGTAGATCCAGTTGCACATCGAACGTCCCTTTGAGCGAAAAGTCCTTGCGCAACCGGGCGTGCAAATGTTGCCGGGTGAAGTCGTCGCGCAGCGGCAGGGCCGTTTCCATCAGGCGATGGCTGCGCTGCATGGCCTTGATGTACGCCTCGATCAGCAGCTTCAGCCCGCTGCGATCGGCGCCGGACAGGTCGGTTAACCAGTCCGGCAGACTGGCGGCCAGTGAAGCGCTGCGTTTTTGCTCCAGCAGATGCGAGTAGGCCAGTTGCCGTGCAGCGCTGACTGGCACCTGCAGTGCCGCCAGAAAACGCCTGCGCAGTGTTTCGAGATGTTCGGTCTGCTGCGCCGATTGCGACGGGGCACTGTAGCGCTGGCGCAGGACGCCAGCCTGCTCTTCGAACTCGCCGATCAGTTGATTCAGCGAATGCTGCAACGGATCGCCTGTGATCCGGTTGAGTTGCAGCGTCAGCACCGGGTCCTGCTGTTGAATCTTGAACACCTCGCGTTCCAGTTCACGGCGGTTGTCAAACCGCTGCAGTCCGCCGCCGCTGCCGGGCCAGTACAACAGCAGACTGTGAGGCGCGGTCGGATCCGACAGCGCAGCCAAAGGGGCTATGACCAACGGCCCGTTGAGCGTTTGTCGGGTGGCGGTAACCGGAGGGTCTTTCTGCTCGTGCATCGACAGCGATATCTCGGCTGTGCACAGATCGGCGTTGTTACCGTCAACGGTGTTCAGTGCAGTCATGAGCGCCTGACACTGATCTTCACTCAATTGCTTGAGTGTCCGCTGCAGTTCGGCTTCGGCGATCAGACCTCTTTTGTGGGCCTGATGCAGTGCGGTGAACTCGCGGTTGAGGGTGACTGTGTCAAGCACGCGTTCGCGGTACAGCAGTGCTCGAGCGGCCGCGTCGGCGGCTTGTTCGGCGGCTTCCACGCGCTGGAAAATGTCGCTGAGCGCCTGACGTTCACGATCCCCGGCTTCGTTCGACCAGTTTTGCAGAGCGTCTCCTTGCCGTTCCAGTGCCGCCTGGCGCACCGGCCAGGGAATGTCCGCCGTCAGGGCGCCGAACAGGGGCTGTTCGGCGTCATGTGCAATGGGTATCACTGCCGGCGACGCAGGAGGAAAGGCCGACAACCCAGCCGTGGCGTGTTGTCGATCCAGTCGCTCGGCTTGATCCAGAGACCGGGCGCCATGTTCGGCCAGCCCGGATTTGCCGGCCGAGCCTTGAAGCAAAGCGCTGAGCCGAGCCTGTTGCAACCGAGCCAGCAGATCAGTCATTCCCGAGTTCAATGGCAGCGCTCTGGCACTGTATTCAAAACGCAACCCGGCGGTGGGCAGTTCCTGCGGAACGAATCCCTGGCGAGACAACCATGCCTCCATGTCGCTGCGCCCTGCGAAGGCTTGCAAGGGCACCGGCTGATGCGGCAAATACAGCAATTGCCGCCCCATTTGTCGGTCGCCGACGCTGATGACCCACGCATCGGGAAGCTGGGCACGGCCGTTGTTTTCAAGCACCAGATCCAGGCGCTCGCTGTGCACCGGCTGATCATCCAGGCGCGGATTGGGGGGCGAGGTGTCCATGAGCAGTTGCAACGGCCGCAACTGGTCGGCAGTGACCGTGCGTTGCGCCAGTGCCACCTGAGCCGTCGCTTCAAGATGCAACCGATACAACTGGCCCGCGTGTTCACGGCGTGAAGCCGACGTGCCTGGTGCCCGTGCGCTCCAATACGAATCCCAGCGCCGGTTGAGTTCATCTTCCGGTTTCAGCGTCTGGATTCGGGTCAGCAGTTGCAGTGGCGTAAGGGCACTCAGTGCGTGGTCACTTCCCAGGCCGGCCACCGTACAGGGCCGGTCGAGCGCCGTTTCCAGGTGAGGACGTTGATAGATAAAGGCACAGGCCGGGGCGAATCCGACAAATTGCTCGGCGTGCTGATCCGATGCGGAAAACCGAAGGCCTGTATCCGGTTCGCCCAGGTCGAGTTCACGTTCCAGCAGGTCAGTCAGCGAAGCGCGGATGGATGGCACGCCTGCCAGCAGTTCGCGCAAATCATGGCTGGCGCTACGCCAACGCTCCATCGCGCTGCCCAGCAGAGCGCGGTCGATGTTCTGCGGCAAGGCCGACGAAGCCGGCCAAACCCTTGGCGCAGGTGTGAGCAGGTCAGTAAAAATGTTTTCGGACATGGTCAAGAGACTCGCGACGGGGAGCGGAAGATCCGCTCCTGATGACGAGCCATTGAAAGGACATCCCCGGTGGTGCGGGCGTTACATAGTTATCGCGCCTGGCAAATGACCACTCGGCACTCTTCATCAAACTGTCATCGAACTGTGGCAGCGCGCTTGAACAAACTTCATCAGACTCGCGCTCTACTGGGGTTCTGTGTTTCGGTGTTTTTCATGTTCAAGGGAATTTTTGCAATCGCGGCGTTGTTGGCCGCGGTTTTTTTCGTTCCGGCGTCTTCTGCGGCGTCGCGTTGTGATGTCAACGTTCCGACCGAACGGGTCGATCTGGAGCAGGTGAGCCTGGCGTACCAGAGCATCGGTCGTGCGTCGGATCCTGCATTGTTGCTGGTGATGGGGTTGGGCGGGCAGTTGATCCACTGGCCGGACGAAGTGGTGGTCGCCCTGTGTCAGCAGGGTTTCCGGGTGATCCGCTATGACAACCGCGACGTCGGTCTGTCGACCTGGCGCCAGGCGCCGGCCGAAGCCAACCTGACGTTTGAAGTGTTGCGCTACAAACTCGGCCTGCCGGTGGCGGCGCCTTACAGCCTGACCGACATGGCCGACGATGCGCTGGGCCTGATGGACGCGTTGCACGTCGAGCAATTCCACGTGCTCGGCGCGAGCATGGGCGGGATGATCGCTCAGCACCTGGCGGCCATGGCGCCGCAGCGGGTCGAGAGCCTGACGCTGATCATGACCAGCTCTGGTGCCGAAGGCCTGCCGGCGCCGAGCGCGGCACTGGTGCAATTGCTGTCGCGACGCGGTGCTCCCAACCGTGAAGTGGCGCTGGAGCAGCAAGCGGATCTGCTGGCGGCGCTGGGCAGCCCGACAGTCACCGATGATCGCCAGATGCTGTTGCATCAGGCGGCGGTGGCCTATGACCGGGCCTTCAACCCCGAAGGTGTGAAGCGCCAGATCATGGCGATCCTCGCCGAACCGAGCCGGGTGGCGCTGCTCAATCAGTTGCGGGTGCCGACCCTGGTGGTGCACGGCACCGCCGATCCATTGCTGCCGGTAATGCACGGCGTGCATCTGGCGGCGCACATTCGCGGCAGTCAGTTGAAGCTGATTCCAGGGCTGGCCCATCGCTTCCAGGAGGCGTTCAAGGCGCCGTTGCTGGCGGCGGTGTTGCCGTATTTGCAGCAGCACCGTGAAGACACTTCACACTGGGCGCAGATCGAACCGGTGGGCGAGCGCAATCTGCTCTAGCGGGTGTATCGTGCAGGTCTTTGACCACGATTGAACGCGCGAGGTGTGTCATGAGTTCTGCCCTGAAAATCGATTTTGTCAGCGACGTGTCCTGCCCATGGTGCGTCGTCGGTCTGTACGGTTTGTTGCGGGCGCTGGAGATTCTGCGCGACGAGGTGCAGGCCGAGATCCGTTTTCAGCCGTTCGAGCTCAATCCGAAGATGGGCGCCGGAGGGCAGAACATCGGCGAGCACATCCAGGAAAAATACGGATCGACTCCGGAGCAATCGCAAAAGAATCGTGAAGTGATCCGGGCCCGTGGCGCCGATGTCGGTTTCAGTTTCCGCACTGATTCCAACAGCCGCATCTACAACACCTTCGATGCTCATCGGCTGCTGCATTGGGCCGGGGAGGAGGGCTTGCAGTTACCGTTGAAAGAGGCGTTGTTCAAGGCTTATTTCACCGATGGCGGCAACCCGTCCGATCACTCGCAACTGGCGCAGATTGCCGAAAGCGTCGGTCTCGACCGGCAGCGCGCCGAAGCGATTCTGGCCTCTGACGAATTCGCCACCGACGTGCGCAAGGAAGAACAATTGTGGCTGTCGCGCGGCGTGAGTTCGGTGCCGACCGTGGTGTTCAACGAGCAATACGCGGTGACTGGCGGGCAGCCTGTGGACACCTTTGTCGGGGCGATCCGGCAGATCATGAGTGAGGCGAAGGGCGGCACGGTGAACTGAGGCCCTGAGGTTCCCGGGCAATGCCCGGGAACCCGGATCAGCGGACGATCTTGTCGACGTGAATCCCCAGTTTCTTCAGGCGATACCAGAAGCTGCGCTCGGAAATCCCGATCAGTTGCGCCGCCGCAGCCTGCACTCCGTTGCTCTGGGCCAGCGCGGCGAGGATGTAGGCTTTTTCCACTTCTGCCAGCGCCGCTTCCAGGTCCGCCGGCACGCTGCCTTCGGCGACCAGCGCTCCCGGCTGGGTCGGCTGTGAGGCGAACAGATAGGCCGGCAGGTCCTGCTCTTCAATCTGCGCGCCGGACGCCACGATGGTCGCGCGCTCGACGCAGTTCTGCAGTTCACGAATGTTTCCCGGCCACGAATAACGGGCCATCGCCTGCAACGCCTCGGCACTGAAACCGCTGAAGCGCTTGCCCGCCGCAGCGCCCAGGGTATGGGCGAAATGCCGGGCGAGCGGCGCGATGTCTTCGACCCGCTCCCGCAAGGCCGGCAACGGAATAGGGAACACATTGAGGCGGTAATACAGGTCTTCGCGAAACTCCTTGTTGGCCACCGCATCCAGCAGGTTCTTGTTGGTCGCGGCGATGACCCGTACATCGACCTTGCGCTCGCGTGGATCGCCCACCGGTTCGATGATGCGTTCCTGCAAGGCGCGGAGAATTTTCGCCTGCAGCGCCAAAGGCATCTCGCCGATTTCATCGAGAAACAGCGTGCCTTTGTCCGCCTGCTGGAAACGCCCGACCCGGTCCGCCACTGCACCGGTGAACGCGCCTTTGCGGTGGCCGAACATTTCACTTTCCAGCAGCCCTTCCGGGATCGCCGCGCAGTTGACCGCGACAAACGGCTTGTCGGCGCGATTGCCGTGCTTGTGGATGGCCCGGGCGACCATTTCCTTGCCGGTGCCGCTTTCGCCGGTCAGCAGAATGGTGGCGTTGCTTTCGCGCACCGAATCGATTGCGCTCAAGACCCGGCGAAAGCTCGGGCTGTCGCCCACCAGACTGTCAATCTGCTGGTGTTCGTCGAGTTCGGCGCGCATGCGCAGGTTGTCTTTGAGGATGTCGCGAAATTGCAGGGCCTTGCTGACGGTGATGTCCAGCTCATCGATGTCGAAAGGTTTGGCGATGTAGTCGAAGGCGCCGTTGCGCATCGATTGCACGGCATTTTTCACTGTGCTGTAAGCGGTCATGACGATCACCGGCAACTGCGGGTAGCGGTTCTTGATTTCCGCCAGCAGTTGCGGGCCGTCCATGCCCGGCATGCGCCAGTCGCTGATCACCAGATCGATGTCCTCGGACTCCAGCACCTTGAGTGCGTGCAGGCCGTTGCCTGCGGTAAACACCACAATGTCGTTCTGACTCAAGGCCGATGCCAGCAGGTCGCAGAGCTTGGGCTCATCGTCCACCACCAGTACGTTATGCGTCATCGCTGTCCTCGTCGTCATCTTCACCGTTGGCCGGGATGTAAAGGCTGAAGGTGGCCCCGGCATCTTTTTCACTGACGCATTCGACGCGCCCGTCATGGTTTTCCATGATCGAGAATACCTTGGCCAGGCCGAGTCCGGTGCCGGAGGCTTTGGTGGTGACGAAGGGTGTGAAGATCCGTTCGAGCATATCCGCTTCGATGCCCTGGCCAGTGTCGCTGATGCTGATGACCGTATTGTGCTCGTCGCGACGAATGCCCAGGGTCAGGCGACCGCCGTCGGGCATGGCATCGATGGCGTTGACGATCAGGTTCAGGGCCGCCTGCTTGAGTTGCCGTGCATCGGCGTACAGGGTAGCACCCGGCGCGCGATCGTCGATCTGCACATCGATCTTGTGGCTGGCCAGTTCCGGAGCGCAGAAGCCCACCAGTTCATCCACCAGCGGCCGTGCCAGCTGGGTCGAGCGCAGCGGTGCACTGGGTTTGGCAAAGTCGAGAAATTCGGTGATCAGGTCATTGATGCGGCTGACTTCACTGACCACGTATTCCAGATGACGCTTGTCGGTCTCCGGCAGGTCGGCGCGCCGGTGCAGCAATTGCGTGGCGGTCTTGATGATGCCCAGCGGGTTGCGGATTTCATGGGCCAGGCCCATCGCGACTTCACCCAGCGCATGCAAGCGATCCCGGCGTCGCAGCTGCGATTCCAGATGCTGTAACTCGCCGAGGCGTTCGCTCATGTGGTTGAAGATGCTGCTCAGCTCCGCCAGCTCATCGCCACCGGTGACCGGCAGGCGCTGACGGTAATCCCCGGCGATCACCGCTTGCACGCCTTTGGCCAGACCACGCAGCGGCTGGGTCAGGCGCTGCGAAACCAGCCAGCCGACGGCCAGCGACGCCGCCGAACTCAGGATGAAAATCAGGATGAACAAATTGCTCTGATTGACCAGCCCGACCAGAGTGGTGTGGCGCAACAGACCGCTGAAGACGACGCCTTGCAGTTCGCCGCTTTCGTCGAGAATCGGACGGTAGATGCCGCTGTAGCGACTGGTCGACTGCTCGATCGGTTGCTTGGTGCGGCGCAGTTGCTGCTCGATGTTCTCCGGCACGACTGTCGGGTGATCTTCGAAACGCTGAGTGGAGAATATTTCCGAGAAGTCATTTTCCTTCGCCAGATACAGGCGCAAGTCCAGCGAGTGCACGTCGGCCACACTGGTCAGGAAGCTGTTGTCGAGGTAGGTCACGACGATCAGTTTGTACTCGGTACCTTCCTGATCGGTCTCGAAGGTCGATACCACTGCACCGGTTGCCACGCCGCCGACCTGCAGAGTCTGCAACACGGCTTTGGGTGCCAGGCTGATTTGCCGCACGATGTCATCGGCGGCGGTGCTGAACACCACTTTGTGATCGCTGTTGCGCACCAGCGCGACCACGTCGATGCCCATGGAGTCAGCAATGTCGGCGGTGAGCTTGTCGCGACGGGCCGACTGGCGGTCCGTTGGCGGACGGGTGTAGCGCAGGAATAACTGCGCGGCGCGGGCATTGTCGCGCACGATTTCGCGGATCTCGTCCTCGACGATCTTGGTCGATTCCTGCAGCCAGATCCGCACGTTGCTGTCGAAAATCTGCGACAGGGTAGTGGCCGCCAGTTCCGCGGCGATCATGGTCGGAATCACGCTGACCAGCCAGAACGCCAGCACCAGTTTGCGTTGCAGGCTCCAGCCGGAGAGGGCGAAGGGTCGGGCGGTGGCGCGTCGGTATTTGCTCATCATGCTCGCTTATTGTTGTTCGCTTATCGCAGTCGCCATGGCCGGATCGGTGCGGTCCGGGCGGATGAAAATCTTCACCAGCCGCAGCAGTTGATTGAGCACGGGATGGCGGTGGCGGAAAAACACAGTGTTGCCGATGAACGAGCAACCCAGGCGCAGCTTACTGGCATAACCGGCCTGGCCGCACGCGTAGATCGGGATGCGGTGTTCAATACAGTAGCCGACATTGGCCAGCCAGCTGCGCATGTACAGTTTGTGCTCGCGGGTCCTGGCCAGATCGTGGGCGAAGAATTTATCCACCAGCCGCTGTTCGTCCAGCAGCACCAGATTGAACGCCACCAGCTCATCATCAACCCAATACAAAACGCAGGCGGCCCGCTCGTCGAGGTGTTCCAGCACCTGGCGAAAGTACGCGGCCGGCAGGCATTCGAAGGTCAGGTCGCTGCGCGCCAGTGTCGCTTCGTAAAGCCGCATCATGGTCGGCAGCAGGTCGTCCACCGAACGTCGCCATTCGATTCGCGGTCCTGCACCGCGCAGGGTCCGGCGCAAGTCCTTGCGGGTAGATTTCCCCAGGGTGCCGAGGTAGGCGTCAACCGAAGCGAATTTGATCGGCAGCTCGGCACCGGGCAATCCCGGCATGCTTTGCAAACCGGCCTCGCGGCAGGCCTGCAACCATTGCGGGTTGCGATGGGAAGCATCCTTGACGGCCAGCAGGCCGACCCCGGCCTGGTCCGCATCCTCACGAGCCAGTTTCAGCAGGCGTGCGAACAGTGACGGCAAATGTGCCGGATCGATAGTCGGGAGGGTGCCGACGTGACACTGCTCCGCCACCGGTGAGCCGAGGGCGTACAGGCGAATGTCGAACAGTCCCGGCCAACAACTGCGCAGCCATTGGCTGAAGCCTTTGACGGTGCCCTGCAGGGTGGTGTCGAGCGAATAAGCCGTGGTGAAGGCCACGACCGCCGCAATCAGGCGGTCGTCTTCAAACAGCGCCAGATAGCGCCAGTGAAAGCCGTCGATGCCGGCCTGTTCAACGGCGCGATAGTAGGCCCAGTCTTCGAGCTCCTCGGGAAAGCAGGCATTCCACGCGTCGCGATCAATCGCTTCGATGGTTGAAAAGGCTTGGGCCGTGATCACGTCGTTTCCTTAACCGGCAAGGCATATCGTTTTGCAGTCGACTCACGCCCGTTGCCGGTATTCCTCGGCCGGCAGGGAGGGAGCGGTGAGCGGCAGGTCGGTGCGGTGGTTTTGGATGAACTGCACACTCAGTTCCACGACGCGTCGGTACTGCAGGTCGACGGTGATCATGTGATAGCAGTCGTCCAGCAGGATCTTCACCACTTCGCCACCGAGCTTGCGTTCCACGTAGTCGGCGTTCCAGCGGCTGGTGATGTCGTCCTCGATGGAATGCAGCACCAGTGCCGGGACGGTGATCGAAGGCATGCGCTTGCGCACCACGGCGTTCATCCGGTGCAATTCGCGCACGGTCACGCCTTCCATGGTCAACAGGCCGGCCTCACTGCTGTGGCCTTCCTTCATCTGTCGTTCGACGATGGCCCGCAGGCGCTCGTTCTTGATGCCGTAGGGCGGTTTCTCTTCGAACTTGCAGATGTGCACGCCAAACGGGATTTTCATCAGCAACGGCGTGAGAAACGCCAGTTTGTTGATGCTCCAGCCGTCGTACTTCAAAGTCGTGGAATACATCAGCAGCCCGGCCACCTGGCCCGGATGCTCGGACGCCACGTACATCGACATCACCGCACCCATCGACAGACCACCGACGAATACCTTGCTGTGCTGACGACGAATGCCGACGAAGGTCTTGCGCACGCCTTCGTACCAGTCGCGCCAGCCGGTGGCCTGCAGGTCGGCATTGCCGCCGCAGTGCCCGGCCAGAGTCGGCACGTACACCGTGCAACCGGCCTTGGCCAGTCCCACGGCGACCCGACGCAACTCCGTCGGGGTGCCGGTGAGGCCGTGGATCAACAACACCGCGACCTCCCCTGTGCCGAGAACGAAACCGGCGTCGCCTTCGCCCAGATCGATCCCGGCCGCGTTCATCGTTTCATCGCCCGGGCCAGCAGACGGTCGAGCAGGGCGATGCCCAGGTCGATTTCCGGGTAGCTGATTTCCAGCGACGGCGCGAGGGTGATCACGTTCTTGTAGTAACCGCCCACGTCGAGGATCAGGCCCAGTTTGCGGCCGTCGATCTCGATGTCGCCTTTCATGCCTTCCTCGACCATGAAGTCCAGGGTGGCCTTGTCCGGGGTGAAGCCGTCCGGGGCGCAGATTTCGCAGCGCAGGGCCAGGCCCAGGCCATCGACGTCGCCGATGATCGGGTAGCGTTTCTGCAGGTCCTGCAGGCCTTCGAGGAAGTATTTGCCCTTGGCCATGACCATCGCGCCGTAGTCGACTTCGCTGGTCATCTTGAACATTTCCAGGCCCACGGCGGTGCCCAGCGGGTTGGAGGCGAAGGTGGAGTGGGTCGAACCTGGCGGGAAGACTTTCGGGTTGATCAGTTCTTCCTTGGCCCAGATGCCGCCCAGCGGGTTGAGGCCGTTGGTCAGTGCCTTGCCGAAGACGATCACGTCCGGTTTGACGTCGAAGTGTTCGATCGACCACAGCTTGCCGGTGCGATAGAAGCCCATCTGGATTTCGTCGACCACCATCAGGATGCCGTGCTGGTCCAGCACATGCTTGAGTTCGCTGTAGAAGTTCATCGGCGGAATCACGTAGCCGCCGGTGCCCTGGATCGGCTCGACGTAGAACGCAGCGTATTCACTGGCGCCGACCTTCGGATCCCAGACACCGTTGTATTCAGTCTCGAACAGACGGGCGAACTGCTGCACGCAGTGGCTGCCGTATTCTTCCTTGGTCATGCCTTTCGGGCCACGGAAGTGGTACGGGAACGGGATGAAGTTGGCGCGCTCGCCGAAGTGGCCGTAGCGGCGACGATAGCGGTAGCTGGAAGTGATCGACGAGGCGCCGAGGGTGCGACCGTGATAACCGCCTTCGAAGGCGAACATCAGGCTCTTGCCGTTGCTGGCGTTACGCACGACTTTCAGCGAGTCCTCGATGGACTGCGAACCGCCGACGTTGAAGTGCACGCGACCATCGAGGCCGAACTTCTTCTTGGCGTCCACGGCGATCATTTCCGACAGCTCGATTTTGCCTTTGTGCAGATATTGGCTGGCGATTTGCGGCAGGGTGTCGATCTGCTGTTTCAGCGCGTTGTTCAGGCGCGGGTTGGCGTAACCGAAGTTGACCGCCGAGTACCACATTTGCAGGTCGAGGTAAGCCTGGTCTTCGGTGTCCCAGACGTAGGAGCCTTCGCAGCGGCTGAAAATGCGCGGCGGCTCGATGTAGTGAACGGTGTCGCCGTAGGAGCAGTACTTGGCTTCTTTTTCCAGAAGGATCTGGTCTTCCTGGGTAGCGATTCGAATATCAGACATGGTGGAAGAGTTCCTGGGTTTCTGTATTGAAAGTTTCCGAGTTGAAAGCTTCGGCATTGAAAGCGGTGGCGTTGGCGGCGCTGGCCTTTGGCAGCAGGGCCAACAGCGCCGGGAGTTCGGCGAAGCTGTCGAAGCGGGCGTAAGGGATCGCGTTACGCTCGCAGTACTCGGCGAGGCGACCCTTGGCGAAGACGAAGTCGGCGGTGGACGACACGCACATGTCGGACTGGCCATCACCGATCACCAGCACCCGTTTGTTGCCGGGCGTGGATTTGCATTTGCAGTTGCCGGAGGCAGCGCGGCAGGCGTCGCTGGAATGCGGGAAGTCGATGCGCCAGCTTTCGTGATCGAGCTGTCGCAGGCGGTTGGCGAGGATCGGCAGCAGGGTCACGTAGTTGCGCGACAGGATCCGCGCGATGCCTTGCTCGATGCCATCGCTGACCACTTCGAACGAAGCTCCCAGGCCGATGGCGTGGTCGACGAAGTCGGGGAAGTCCGGATCGATCTCGATGCTGTCGAAGAATTCCAGCAATTGGCCGGGCGTGGCCTTGACCAGCGAGAGCTGGCGGCTGAGGCATTCACGGGAACCGATTTCACCGGCCAGCCACTGGTTTTCGATCGTTTCCCAACTCGGGTCGGCGAAGCGTTCGAGGATGCTGTCGATCACGTCGGTGCGGGTGATGGTCCCGTCGAAGTCACACACGATATGCCAGTCAATCATCTGCATTACCTATTGGTCAGAGCGCGCTGTGTGCGCTTGCCGAGGGGTAGAGCAGGGACTGTGCCAAGTGCCGGGAACCCCTTGCCGACGGGGCCGATGAGGTGCTTTGGCAATTCGAAGCTACAATTTTTGTAGCTTGCTACAAACAACATGAGTGCTTGCGCGGTGGGTGGCATCCGGGGATTGATGCGCGCATGTTCAATGAAAGGAATGGCCTCATGATGAGGAAGACACTGTTTTTACTCGCGGCGCTGAGCGTTTTTTCAGCAGGCGCAATGGCGCAAGGGATTACCGGGGAGGCGGGCGTGGGCCTGGGTTATCAGCCTCACGACCCGAGTGGCAGCCGTTATGAAACCCGGCCGATACCGTATCTCGATCTGGACTGGGGCGATGTCAGCCTCAGCACCGACGATGGCCTGACCTGGAGCGCCTTGAAGGCCAACGGTTTCAGCGCCGGCCCCTATGTGAATTACCTGCCGGGCCGCACGTCCAACGGCGAACTGCGCGGCTTGCGCGATGTGCCCGACATGGCCGAGGCCGGTGGTTTCGTGCAGTACGCCCCGGCCGACTTCTGGCGGGTGTTCGCCTCCGTTGGCCAGGCCATCGGCGGTAATGGCGGGCAGGGCGGCGTGCTCGGTCGGGTCGGTGGCGAGATCGGTTATCCACTGGGCGGCGGCGTGATTGGCAGCAGCAATCTGACCGCGCATTTCGCCAACGCGCGGCAGAACAACACCTTCTTCGGTGTCAGCGACAAGGAAGCCCTGGCGTCCGGCATCCGCGCCTACAACGCTGGCGGTGGCCTGCAGAACATTGCGCTGACCCAGAGTTTCGAGTTCCCGCTTGGGCCGCAATGGTCGCTGGTGACCAGCGCCAGCTGGATTCACCTGACGAACTCGGCAGCTGACAGCAGCATCGTCAAAAGCGTCGGCGATACCAATCAGGGCGAGGTGCAGATGGCGATCGCCTATAAATTCAAGTGACCCCGGCGGGAACTGGTCTGGCCTTTGCAGACAGCCGTGACGAACCCATTGTTTCAGGATGTTCTTCATGGCTCGCCCTGTTTATCGTCTGCTGGCCCACTCGCTGTGGGACCTGATTCCCATCGCCCTCGGAATGGCCCATTTCGCCTTTGTGGTGTGGCTGGTCCTGGCCTTTCATGAATTGTCGTGGTGGGCGTTGTTGCCGCTGGCGCTGGTTTACGCGGTGAGCCTGTCATGGAGCATCAACAGCATTTCCCACAATCAGATCCACAACGCCTACTTCACACCGGCGTGGCTCAACCGCGCCTTTGATCTACTGCTGTCGGTGACCATCGGTTTTTCCCAGACCCTCTATCGCGATATCCACAATCGTCATCACCGGGGCAATTCGGACCGGCCGGGGGCGGATGGCAAGACCATCGATCCGTTGTCGATCTATCAGCGCGGCAAGGACGGTCAGCCCGAGAATCCATGGGCCTACACCTTCCTGAGTTTTTTTCGCGACGACCCCAAGCCGATCTACGACGAGATGCAGCGTAAACGTCCCGCCGATGCGCGCTGGGTCAAGGTGGAGATCGGTGTGACAGTGGCGTTCTATCTGGGGCTGGCGATCTGTGACTGGCGGGCGGTGCTGGTGTTGCTGCCGTTCTGGTATCTGGGGCAGGCGCTGTCGTCGCTCAACGGTTACTACGAGCATTTCGGCGGCAACCCGGATTCGCCCATCGCCTGGGGCGTCAGCGCCTACAGCCCGCTCTACAACCTGCTATGGATGAACAACGGCTACCACGCCGAGCATCACTACCGGCCGAAAATGCACTGGACCCGGGTCAAGGCGTTTCACCGGGAGATCGCCGGGCAGCAGCGGGAGGCGGGGGTGAAGGACATTCCGGTGGCCCATGGCCTCGGATTTCTGGTGGCGCATCGCAAGGATTGAACCGTAAAAAATGTGGGAGCCGGCAGGCTCCCACGACCGTTCACCTCAGTTTTCCTCGCCCTCGGCCAGTAGCGCAATGCCGCCCATGATCACGGCCACGCCCACCCAGTGCAGCAGGCTGATCTGTTCACCAAGGCCCAGCCACGACCCCAGCAACACCCCGACAAATACCAGCGAACTGAGCGGAAATGCCAGCGACAGGCTGCTGCGCCGCAAAATCAGCATCCAGACAAAGAACGCGCCGATGTAGCAGGCAATCGCCACCAGCACGCCCGGTGCCTGGGCGACGCTGAGTAGCCATTGCAGGGTGAAGTCCATTTGCCCCAGTTGATCACCACCGACCTTGGTCGCGATCTGCCCGCCACTTTCCAGAATGATCAGCAACGCCCAGAGCACCACGGTGCCGAGGCGGCCGTGCAGCCAATCCATCGAGCCATTCCTTTTGAGTATCAGTTGAGAATCAGGCATGGCCGACACACACGAGCATCACGCCCGCCGTAATCACCAGAGTGCCCATCCAGCGACGGCGGCTGACGGTTTCGCCAAGGAACAGCTTGCCGGCCAGCACCACGCCGCAATAGGCCAGTGCGGCGGCGGGGAACAACAGGCTCAGCGGCGCCCGGGACAAGGCTTCGAGCCAGACGAAAAACTCGATCACGTAGGCGCCGATCCCGCACCACAACAGCGGTGCATTGAACACCTGGCCCCAGAACGCCCCCAGCCGAAAACCGCCCTCAAGCTCAGGCAAGCGGTCCAGGCCGAGTTTGAAACAGAGCTGGCCGATCACGTCGAGCACAATGGAAAACGCCACCAGCAGAATCACGGTCAAGGTCATGGGAACAGCTCCTCGAACAACTCGATCAGCGCCTGATTGGTCGCCGAGTTGCGCAGCAGATCGGTTTCGCTCCAGCGCTCGGCCGGGGGCTGGTCGGACTTGGCTTCCCAGCGTTTGAACGCGTTGCTGAAGGCCGGGCGGGCGAACTCGCCGCAGATGTCGATGCCGATCACGCGCTTGCTGGCGGCGAGGCTGCGGATGGCCTGAAGCAAATGGCTCAGGCGCATCTGGCCCTGATCCCAATTGGTCGCGGCGTCTTCGCTGGCCAGCACGTCCTTGTCGATGGTGATCCACACGGCTTGGGTCGGAAGGCTGGCGATCATCCGCTCGAGAAACGCCGACCAGTCCTGATCGGCCAGGTTGTTCCAGTGCAGCAGGTTTTCCTGTTGCTGATGGCCGACGCCGTCACCCACCCGCCCCCAGACTTTCGACGGCGGATGCTGCCAGGGGAACAGCTGCAACACCCCGCGTTTGAGGGCGCCGAGATTGCCACCCTTGATCTGCGGATTTTGCAGGTCATCGCTGCACGGCCCGAGGGTGACGATGCGTTCGATGTTCGGCAGTTTCAGCGCCTGATTTACCCACGAGCCGCAGTGGCGACGGGGGGCAAAGTGAACCCAGTCGGGATGATTGTCGAAGTGGATCAGGCTCACTGGCTCCGGCAAGTCAGTCAGAAAGGCCGGGGTCAGATGGTGATAGTCGCCGGAGCCGACGAAGAAGATTTCCGGCGCAGGGCCGCTGTGCCGGGGCCGCTCACGCAGGCGTTCGGCAAAGCGACGGAAGGTGCGTTCGCTGGACCAGAGCCGCAGTTTCGGGCCCAGGTCGAGCAGGTCCAGGCGCCGGGCGCGGCCGCTGTCGAGCAGCCGCGCGATGGACGCCTGAGCGGTCAGGCTGTGGTCGAGATCTAAAATATTCAAGGTCGCAATTCACCCTTGGCAGACCCTCCCAGACACCGGCCTCATCGAACATGAGCGCCGGCCGGGCGGGCTTTCGGGGGTAAATGCAAGGGACGGGCCAGCCCCTCTCCCGCACGGCAGCTCAGGCGTGCAGGCGGACCCAGACGCTGACCAGCACCGTCGCCGCTATCAGCCACGCGACAGCCGCGACGGCCAGCGAAGCTTCGAGGCGCATCCGGTCGACCATCACATACAGCGTCGCCAGATAAACGAAGTAGGGAATGATTGACCACATGCCAAACACGATGGTGGTCTTCAGGTCTTCGACCGAACGGCCCTTGCCGACGATGTAGTGGGCGATCAGGGCGAAGGTCGGAAACAGCGGCACCAGACCGGCGATGTAATAGTTTTTGGTCTTGGCCAGCATGGCGAGGATCACCACCACCGCCGCACCGAGAAAGGCTTTGAAAATCAGATCCACATCGTTCTCGCTTAATGGCTCAGACCGTATTTTTTCACTTTGTCGAACAGCGTGGTCTTGGCCATGCCCAGTTCCAGACTGGCCTGGGTCAGGTTGCCGCCGCTGCGTTGCAAGGCATCGCTGAGCAGATTGCGTTCGAAGGCTTCCACCGCTTCGGCGAACGCCAGGCCCTGACCGCCACTGCCGGCACCAGACTTCTTGAACGCGGGCAAACCGAGGGCGAAGCGTTCGGCGACGTTGCGCAATTCGCGCACGTTGCCCGGCCAGTCGTGGCTCATCAGGCTGGACAGGGTCTGGTTGTCCAGCTCCGGCAGTGCGCGGTCGAAGCGCAGGGCCGATTGCTGGGTGAAGTGTTCGAACAGTTGCAGGATGTCTTCGCGACGCTCACGCAGAGGCGGCAATTCCAGCGTCACCACGTTGAGGCGGTAGTACAAGTCGCTGCGAAACTCGCCGGCCTTGCTCGATTCGTCGAGGTCGGACTTGGTCGCCGCGATCACCCGGCAATCCACCGCCACGCTCTGGTTCGAACCGAGGCGTTCGAGGGTGCGTTCCTGCAACACCCGCAGCAGTTTGATCTGCAACGGCAGCGGCATGCTTTCCACTTCATCGAGGAACAGCGTGCCGCCGTCGGCGTGTTCGATCTTGCCGATGCGCCGCTTGCCGGCGCCGGTGAAGGCGTTGGCCTCATGGCCGAAGATTTCGCTTTCGAACAGGTTTTCCGGCAGGCCACCGCAGTTCAGCGCGACGAATTGCTTGGTGTGGCGGCGGCTGAAGTCATGCAGGCAACGGGCGACCAGTTCCTTGCCGGTGCCGGTCTCGCCTTCGATCAATACATTGGCCGAAGTGTCGGCAACGTTGGCGATCAGTTCACGCAGGTTCTGCATCGCTGGCGAGCGACCGATGATCCGTCCTTCAAGGGAATCACGCTCGGCCAGTTGCCGGCGCAGGGACGAGACCTCACGAGCGAGGCTGCGTTGCTCCAGCGCACGCCGGGCCACATCCACCAGCCGTTCCGGGGAGAACGGTTTTTCCATGAAGTCGTAGGCACCTTTCTGCATCGCGCCGACCGCCATGGAAATGTCGCCGTGACCGGTGATCAGCACCACCGGCAGGCTGCGGTCCCGTTGCTTGAGGCGGGTCAGCAGCTCCAGGCCATCGATGCCGGGCAGGCGGATGTCACTGATGACAATGCCGGCGAAATTGTCGCCGACCCGTTCCAGCGCTTCTTCGGCACTGCCGACGCCGATGCAGGGGATGTCTTCCAGGGTCAGCGCCTGCTGGCAGCCGAGCAGCACATGGGGATCGTCTTCGACGATCAGCACACTAAGGTCGTTGTTCATATTGGCTCGGCAGGAGTAGGGCTTACCAACGGTAAACTGAGGACGAAGGTGGTACCACCGCTGGCCGGGTGCTCGACACCCAGATGTCCGCCGGTGGCGGCTGCCAGGCTGGCCGAAAGGGTCAGGCCGAGGCCAAGGCCCTGTTCGCCGGGTTTGGTGGTGAAGAACGGTTCGAACAGATGCTTGCGCGCTTCGGCGTCGATACCGTGGCCGTTGTCGCGCACCCGCAGGCGATATTTGCCGTCGAATTCTTCGCCTTCCAGCCACAGCTCCGGCAACGGTTGTGCCTGCATGGCGTCGAGGGCGTTGCCGATCAGGTTGACCAGAATCTGCTCCAGTCGCGTCTGGTCGATCTGCACCTGCACATCAATGAACTGACGATGCACTTGTAGGGATGCTTGCTCGACCCGAGCGCCGAGCACTTGCAGTGCGGCATCCACCGCCTTGCCGAGGCTGGCTCGACCCTTGTCGTCGCCGCGCCGGGCGAACGAGCGCAGGCTGGCGGTGATCCGGCCCATGCGGTCGATCAGGTCGTTGATGGTTTTCAGGTTGGTGCTGGCGACGTCGAGCTGACCTCGTTCCAGAAAGCGAATCGTATTGCCGGACAAGGTGCGCATCGCTGCCAATGGCTGGTTCAGTTCGTGGGCGATGCTGGTGGACATCTGACCGATGGCTGCGAGCTTGCCCGCCTGCACCAATTCGTCCTGAGCGCGGCGCAGTGTCTCTTCGGCCTGACGGCGTTCGCGGATCTGACTCTTGAGCCGGTCATTGCTGGCGCGCAGGTCGGCGGTGCGTTCGGTAATCCGACGCTCCAGCTGATTGTTGGCTTCCTGCAGGGCTTCCCGGGCGGCGAGTCTGGTGGCGATGACCTTGCGGCGCTCGTTCCAGGCAATCAGCAGGAACGCCACCAGCGCAAAGGCGACCGCCACCAGGATTCCCTGATTGATCGCTTCGCGCCGCAGGTCCTGCAACGGCGTGAGCAGGGTGAAATTCCACGGCGTGTCACTCAATGGCCGGGTCTGCGCCAGGTAACTGATGTTCTCTTCGTCGCGGTCCTGTTGCGGCAGGACTTCGCTGTTGGCCGGGAACGTGAGTTTTTCCACGCCTTCGGCCAGGGTTTCCCGCGCCAGCGGTTGCAATTCGTTGAGCGGGAACCAGTAGTATTGCAGGCTGCGGGCAAGTTTTTCCTTGGTCTCGTCACTCAGCGGCACCACGGACTTGAGGCGACGGGCCGGATCGCTGGAGAGGATGATGATGCCGTTCTCGTCACTGACGAAGGCTTCCAGGCGCGCCCGTTGCCAGCGCTCTTCCATGGCCTCCATGCGCACCTTGACCACCGCGACGCCGATGATCTTGCCGTGCTCTTCCAGGCCGTGGGCCAGGTAATAGCCCGGTTCGCCGTTGGTGCTGCCGATCCCGTAGAAGCGTCCGGGTTCGCCACGCACGGCTTTCTGGAAGTAGGCGCGGAAGGACAGGTCTTCGCCGAGATAACTGTCGACATCGCGCCAGTTGCTGGTGGCCATGACACGACCGGTGGTGTCCATGACGTAGATGGCCCGACTGCGGCTGCGCCGGTTCAGGCCCTCCAGATAATCGTTGACCGTTTGCCGGTGTTCCGGGGTCGGGTCGCCGAGCAACTGTGAAACACTCGATTCGAGTTCCAGCAGGCTGGGCAGGTAGGTGTATTTGCTGATTTCGCTTTCAACGGCGCGGGCGTTCAGTTCGAGCTGGCGCTGGCCGTTTTCGCTGAGGCTGCGAATGCCGAAGCGTTCACTGATCCAGAAGCCGGCGTAACCCAGTCCGATCATCAGGATGATGACCAGCGGCGGCAAGAACAAATGGCGGATCAGACGGGGTTTCACGGCAAGTGATGGCGTGGTTGCGCGATAGAGATTGGGGTCGCATTTCATCACAGATGCCTTGGGTCAACCACCCGGATTCCCCGACAGTTGCTGTCGGGGAGTCCGGCAGTTTTTTAGTGCTGCAGGATTTTCTCGAGGAAATGCTGCGCGCGTTCGGAGCGCTGGCTGATGTCGCCGAAGAACTCTTCCTTCTTGCAGTCTTCGATGATCTTGCCGGCATCCATGAAGATCACGCGGTCAGCCACTTTGCGGGCGAAGCCCATTTCGTGGGTCACGCACATCATGGTCATGCCTTCGTGGGCCAGTTGCACCATCACGTCGAGCACTTCGTTGACCATTTCCGGGTCCAGCGCCGAGGTGGGTTCATCGAACAGCATGACGATCGGGTCCATTGCCAGCGCACGGGCGATCGCCACGCGCTGTTGCTGACCGCCGGACAGTTGGCCGGGGTGCTTGTGGGCGTGAGCCGACAGGCCGACACGATCAAGCAGTTGCAGGCCTTTCTTGGTCGCTTCTTCCTTGCTGCGGCCCAGTACCTTGATCTGCGCGATGGTCAGGTTTTCGGTGATGGTCAGGTGCGGGAACAGTTCGAAATGCTGGAACACCATGCCGACGCGCGAGCGCAGTTTCGGCAGGTTGGTCTTCGGATCGGCAATCGACGTGCCGTCGACCACGATATCGCCTTTCTGGAACGGCTCCAGTGCGTTGACGCACTTGATCAGCGTCGACTTGCCCGAACCGGACGGACCGCAGACCACGATCACTTCACCCTTTTTGACCTCGGTGCTGCAATCGGTCAGCACCTGGAAGTCCCCATACCACTTGTTGATGTTCTTGATAGAGATCATACGGCGAACCTTTTTTGCAGACGCTTGACCAGCTGCGAGGCGGCAAAGCTGATGATGAAGTAGACGACACCGGCAAAGATCAGGAACTCATTGGAGCGTCCGATGATGTCGCCGCTGGAGCGGGCGGAGTTGAGGAAGTCCACCAGGCCCACGGTGTAGACCAGCGAGGTGTCCTGGAACAGGATGATGCTCTGCTGCAGCAGCAGCGGGGTCATCTTGCGAAACGCCTGGGGCAGGATGATCAGGCGCATCATCTGGCCGTAGGTCATGCCCAGTGCCTGGGCGGCACCCATCTGTCCTTTCGGAATCGACTGCACGCCGGCACGGACGATTTCGCAGAAGTACGCCGCTTCGAACATCATGAAGGCCACGATGCACGAGGTGAACGCGCCGATCGGCGTGTCTTCGCCGGTGATCCAGCGCAGCACGAAAGGCACTGCCAGGTAGAACCAGGTGATCACCAGCAGCAGCGGGATCGAACGGAAATAGTTCACGTAGGCGCCGGCGAGGTTCGACAGCAGTTTGCTGTGGGACAGACGGCACAACGCAAGGATGGTACCGAGGATGATCCCGCCAACCACGCCCAGCGCCATCAGCTTGAGGGTCATCAGCATGCCGTTCCACAGGCCGGGAATGGCCGGGACGATGCCACTGAAATCGAAGTCCATCATTTACCCCCTACGGAGATCAGGCCGGGCACGGAGACTTTCTTCTCGACCATGCGCATCAGCAGCATCAGGCTCATGTTCAGGGTGAAATAGATCAGGGTCGCCAGGGTAAAGGCTTCAAACAGGTTGGCCGAGAACTCGGCGGTCTGTTTGGTTTGCGCCAGCAGTTCCATCAGACCGATCAGCGAGGCCACGGAGGAGTTCTTGAACACGTTCAAAAATTCCGAGGTGAGCGGCGGAATGATGATCCGGTAGGCCTGGGGCAGCAGCACGTTCCAGTAGATCTGCGGCAGCTTGAAACCCATGGCGCGGGCGGCGGATTCCTGGCCACGTGGCAGCGCCTGGATACCGGTGCGAACCTGTTCGCAGACACGGGCGGCGGTGAACAGGCCCAGGCACACGACAACGCTCAGGTAGGCCGAGGTGGTCGGGTTCAGGTCCTGTTTGTACCAGTCCTGCAGGTTCTGCGGCAGCATGTCGGGTACCAGGAAGTACCAGATGAACAGCTGAACCAGCAGCGGCACGTTGCGGAACAGTTCGACGTAGCAGGTCGCGATGCCCGCCACGATGCGGTTCGGCACGGTGCGCATGATGCCCAGCAGCGAGCCCAGCAACAGGGCGATGATCCAGGCCACGACGGCGATGGCGATGGTCCAGCCTAAACCTGCGATGAACCAGTCGAGATAGGTCTCGCTGCCCACGCCGGTGGACTTGAAGAACACGCCCCAGTCCCAGTTGTAATTCATTAGGGTCTCCCCTCGATTCGATCGATGTACAAGTGCCCGCCTGGGGAAGATCCTTTCCCGTCTGACGTTGAACGTCAGGCACACGCGATCGGCTCGAAAACCACCAGGTCGAGTGTTCCAGTTGAAACCAGCAGGTATTAACTGTCGCCCGAGGGAGGGGTGGCTCCCTCAGGTGACAAGGTTAGATCAGTGTCAGATTTTTACGTCTGGCGCAGGCTTGTCGCTCGGATTGGCGATCAGCTCTTTAACCTTTTCGCTCATCGGGAAGTTCAGGTTCAGGCCCTTCGGCGGGATCGGGCTTTCGAACCATTTGCTGTAGATCTTGTTGATCTCGCCGGACTTGTAGAGCGCGACGATGGCGTCGTCTACAGCCTTCTTGAAGGCCGGATCGTCTTTACGAACCATGCACGCGTAGGCTTCAAAGGACTGTGGAGTACCGGTGATGACCCAGTCGTCCGGCTTCTTGGCTTTGGCTTCTTCGCCGGCCAGCAGGGCGTCGTCCATCATGAAGGCGACGGCGCGGCCGCTTTCCAGCATCTGGAAGGATTCGCCGTGGTCTTTGGCGGAGATGACGTTCATGGCCATCTGCTTGTCAGCGTTCATCGCCTTGATGATGCGCTCGGAGGTGGTGCCGGCGGTGGTCACGACGTTCTTGCCTTTCAGGTCGGCAAAGTCAGCGTAGGACGGCTTGCCTTCCTTGTCTTTCTTGACCAGCAGGCGGGTGCCGATTTCGAAGATGTTGACGGTGAAGTCGACCTGCTGGGCGCGTTCGGCGTTGTTGGTGGTGGAGCCGCACTCGATATCCACGGTGCCGTTCTGCACCAGCGGGATACGGGTTTGCGAGGTGACCAGGTTGTACTTGGCATTCAGGTCAGGCTTGTTCAGGTCTTTTTTCAGGGCTTCGACGATAGCGACCTGAATGTCGTGGGAGTAGCCCACGGGTTTGCCCGAAGCATCGGCGATGTAGGAGAAAGGAATGGAGCTGTCACGATGCCCGAGGGTGATGGTGCCCGAGTCGTTGATCTTCTTAAGGGTGCCGGTGAGCTCGGCAGCGAAAACTGGTGTGCTGATCAGAGCGGCAGCAATGGCTGCGCCCAGGATATGGGGAACGATGCGCATCAAATTTTCCTCGACATTGTTTTTTTTATGGAGCCGGTTGAGCGGGCCCTTTTGTGCTTTGAATGCCTGACGGCTCCTGTTGTGCTGGCGCAACAGGCATTCGTCGAAGGAGTGTAGAGCATGACTCGTGCCAGACCAGTTGCTACAAGTTAACTTGTTGATTTATTTGATTATTAAGGTTTTGTGATGGTGTTTTTCGGCGTTTCTGATCCGGTTATCCGAATCGATTGACAGGTCGCGTTCGGAAAACCGAACATCATGCATAGCCAGTTGTTTCAGCCTGAATGCAAAAAGCCCCCGAATCTCTCGATTCAGGGGCTTTTCGTTTTACCGGCGGATCGATCAGGCCGCTTCGATCTTGCGGTTCTGCTCGACCTGGTTCAGGTAGGCCGCCAGTTTTTCCTGTTCGGCCGGGGTGGTGAACAGGCCCAGCTTGCTGCGGCGCCACAGGATGTCGTGGGCTGTAGTGGCCCACTCTTCGGCGCACAGGTAATCGACTTCACGGGTGTAGAGACCGCCGCCGATGTGTTCACCCATGTCGGCGAGGCTGTCCACGCCTTCGAGCATGCGCCAGGTGCGGCTGCCGTAGGTGGTGGCCCAGCGGCGGGCGATTTCACTTGGCACGAAGTCGAACTTGTCGCGGATCAGCGCGCTCAAGGCCTGCGGCGTGGTCATGTCTTCGCCGCCCGGCAGAGTGGCGGTGGCCGTCCAGCTCGGACGCATCTGGGTGAAGAACGGCATCAGTTGCACCATCGCCGACTCGGCGAGTTTGCGGTAGGTGGTCAGCTTGCCGCCGAATACCGACAGCAACGGGGCCTCTTCAGTGCTGCCCGACAGCGCCAGGGTGTAGTCGCGGGTCACGGCCGAAGGGTTGTCGGATTCGTCGTTGCACAGTGGGCGTACGCCCGAGTAAGTGTGCAGGATGTCGTCACGGCTGATCTGCTTCTTGAAGTGGGCGTTGACCACTTTCAGCAGGTAATCGGTTTCGCCGTCGGTGATCGCCACTTTGGCCGGATCGCCGGTGTACTCGCGGTCGGTGGTGCCGATCAGCGTCAGGTTGTTCAGGTACGGAATGGTGAAAACGATGCGCTGATCTTCGTTTTGCAGAATGTGCGCGTGATCGCCTTCGTACAGCTTCGGCACGATGATGTGGCTGCCCTGAATCAGGCGGATGCCGTACGGCGATTCCATCTTCAGGTCGTCGCGGATGAACTTGGCGACCCACGGGCCGGCGGCGTTCACCAATGCCTTGGCGGTGATCGAGAACAGGCTGCCATCGGCGCGTTCCAGGTTCAGGTGCCACAGGCCTTTGGCGCGACGAGCGCTGACGCAACGAGTCTGGGTGTGCACATGGGCGCCTTTTTCACGGGCGGCCATGGCGTTCAATACGACGAGGCGGGCGTCATCGACCCAGCAATCGGAATATTCGAAGCCTTTGGTGATTTCGCTTTTCAGCGCACTGTCGGCGCCGAACTTCAGGCTTTTGGAACCTGCGAGTTTTTCGCGCTTGCCGAGGTTGTCGTACAGGAACAGGCCGGCACGGATCATCCAGGCCGGACGCAGGTGCGGGCGGTGCGGCAGTACGAAACGCATAGGTTTGACGATGTGCGGGGCCTTGGCCAGCAGCACTTCGCGCTCGGCCAAGGCTTCGCGCACCAGGCGGAATTCATAATGTTCGAGGTAGCGCAGACCACCATGGATCAGCTTGCTGCTGGCCGACGAGGTGTGGCTGGCCAAGTCGTCCTTTTCACAAAGGAACACCGAAAGACCGCGACCGGCGGCATCCGCTGCGATCCCCACGCCATTGATCCCGCCGCCAATGACGGCGATATCGTAGATCTCGGAGATAGGGGGCGTACGCAAGGTAGAGGTGGACATCGGCTGGCCTCGGGCTCTTTTGATTTTCTGTCTTGGAAATCGAACATTAATGTTCATTTGCGAAAATGGTAGCCCATAAAGACGCGCGCAGCCAGTCGACTTCGATTGAAAAAACTCATCGAAGGGCGGAGAAAGGAAAATATTCGAACATCAGATGCGCACAAGGCGCCGATGCAGGCGCCTTGTGCGGGGTGGGGGTTAAACGACTTCCAGGCGAATCTTGTGCTGACTCAGCAGTTGCGCCAGGGCCGGCACCGGTTGCTGGTCGGTCACCAGGCAATCGATCAGGCTGATCGGACCGAGGCGAATCATCGCGTTACGCCCGAACTTGCTGGAGTCCGCCGCCAGGATCACCTGCCGGGCATTGGCGATGATCGCCTGGGACACCCGCACTTCCTGGTAATCGAAGTCGAGCAGGCTGCCGTCTTCGTCGATGCCGCTGATGCCCACCAGCGCAAAGTCGACCTTGAACTGGTTGATGAAGTCCACGCTCGCCTGACCCACCACGCCGCCGTCGCGACGGACATTGCCGCCGGTGAGCAGCACATCGAAATCATCCTTGGCGCTGAGCATCGAGGCGACGTGCAGGTTGTTGGTGATGATTTTCAGGTGGCTGTGATTGAGCAGGGCGCGGGCGATGGATTCGGTGGTGGTGCCGATGTTGATGAACAGCGAGGCGTGATCGGGAATCTGTGCGGCGATGGCTTCACCGATGCGTTGTTTTTCATCGCGCATCTGATCGGCGCGCATTGCATAGGCGGTGTTTTCGACGCTGGAATCATAGGCGGCGCCGCCATGGTAGCGACGCAGCAGATTGGCTTCCGCCAGTTGATTGATGTCGCGGCGGATGGTTTGCGGGGTAACAACGAACAGCGTGGCCATTTCCTCGATGCTCACATAGCCGCGTTCGCGGACCAGCTCGAGGATTTGCTGCTGACGGGGAGGCAGATTCATGGGGCTTCCTTTGGGCTGCCGTGCAAAATTTGCCCATGATGCCGCAGGAATCCGCTCCCGACCAGTTACATGCCGTTACCAGTCCTCAGACTGGCTTATTCAGCGTCCTCACGTTCCCAGTCACGGGTACGGCTGACGGCTTTTTTCCAACCTTTATACAGCTTCTCTTTTGCCGCTTCGTCCAGGCCCGGTTCGAACTCGCGCTCGATCACTGCCTTGCCGCGCAATTCTTCCAGGCTGCCCCAGAAACCGCACGCCAGACCTGCCAGGTAAGCGGCACCCAGTGCAGTGGTTTCGCGCATTTGCGGGCGCTCGACCTGAGTACCGAGGATGTCGGCCTGGAACTGCATGAGGAAGTTGTTCGCCACCGCACCACCGTCCACGCGCAGGGCTTTGAGGCGTTCGCCGGAGTCCTGTTGCATGGCGTCGAGCACGTCGCGGGTCTGGTAGGCAATCGATTCCAGCGCAGCGCGGATGATGTGATCCACACGCACGCCGCGAGTCAGGCCGAACAGCGCGCCACGGGCATATGGGTCCCAGTAAGGAGCACCGAGGCCGGTGAAGGCAGGCACCAGGTAGACGCCGTTGCTGTCCTTCACTTTATTGGCGAAGTATTCGGTGTCGTGGGCGTCGTTGATGATTTTCAGTTCATCGCGCAGCCATTGCACGGTCGAGCCGCCGTTGAACACAGCGCCTTCAAGAGCGTAAGCCACTTCGCCGCGCGGGCCGCAGGCGATGGTGGTGAGCATGCCGTGCTGGGATTTCACCGCCTTGTCGCCGGTGTTCATCAGCAGGAAGCAACCGGTGCCGTAGGTGTTTTTCGCCTGGCCCGGCTCCACGCACATCTGGCCGAACAGTGCAGCTTGCTGGTCGCCGGCAATACCGCCGATGGCGATGCCGCTCTTGGTGCGGCCGTAGATTTCCGAGGAGGCTTTGACTTCCGGCAGCATTTCGCGCGGGATGTCGAGGATCTCCAGCATCTTCGAATCCCACTCCAGCGAGTGGATGTTGAAGAGCATGGTGCGCGAGGCGTTGGTGTAGTCGGTGACGTGCACCTTGCCGCCGGTGAATTTCCAGATCAGCCAGCTGTCGACGGTGCCGAACAGCAGTTCGCCGTTGCGCGCACGCTCACGGCTGCCTTCGACGTTGTCGAGGATCCACTTCAGTTTGGTGCCGGAGAAGTACGGGTCGGTGACCAGACCGGTGTTCTCACGGATGTAGTCTTCATGACCGTCGCGCTTGAGCTGCTGGCAGATCTCGGTGCTGCGGCGGCATTGCCAGACGATCGCGTTGTAGACCGGGCGGCCGGTGGTCTTGTCCCAGACCACGGTGGTTTCACGCTGGTTGGTGATGCCGATGGCGGCCACCTGGTCGTGATGCAGACCGGCCTGGGCCAGCGCTTCGACCATCACCGCGCTCTGGGTGGCGAAGATTTCCATCGGGTCGTGTTCGACCCAGCCGGCTTGCGGGTAATGCTGGGCGAATTCGCGCTGCGCGGTGCAGACCACGTTCGCATCGCGGTCGAAAATGATCGCGCGGGAGCTGGTCGTACCCTGATCGAGGGCAATGATGTAGTTCTTATTCTGAATGTCGGTCATGTCGATTGCCTTGGACGAAATAAGGGAGAGTGGGCCGTGGCGCAGGTTCGAATGGGCAGGAACCTGCGCCGACTGTTTCAAGAAGTTCTTGGTTTGCCGTCAATGGCCGGTTCTGCATCCTTTGTAGCAGGTGTGGCGCCGGTCAGGTGACGGGCGATCAGCCCGCGATACCCGGCAGCGCCGAGGCAGGCACCGACAATCGGTGCAAAAATCGGAATCAGGAAATACGGGATTTCACGTGCACCGGTGAAGGAAATTTCACCCCAGCCCGCAAAGAAAGTCATCAGTTTCGGTCCGAAGTCGCGAGCCGGGTTCATCGCGAAACCGGTCAGCGGGCCCATCGAGCTGCCGATCACGGCAATCAGCAAGCCGATCAGCAGCGGCGCCAGCGGGCCTTTTGGCAGGCCGTTGTTGTCATCGGTCAGGGACATGATCACGCCCATCAGGATCGCGGTGATGATCACCTCGACCAGGAAAGCCTGGGCGGTCGACAGCGCAGGGTTCGGGAAAGTTGAGAACACCGACGCCAGTTCAAGGCTGGCGGCCGAGCCACGAACCATATGGTGAGTTTGTTCGAAATCGAAGAACAGGTTGCTGTACAGCGTGTAAACCAACAGCGCACCGCAGAAGGCGCCGGCGACCTGGGCGAGGATGTAGAACGGCAGTTTGCGCTTTTCGAAGTCGGCGAAAATGCTCAGGGCGATACTGACGGCAGGGTTCAGGTGCGCACCGGAAACTCCGGCGGTGAGGTAGATCGCCATGCTCACGCCGACGCCCCAGATGATGCTGATTTCCCACAGGCCGAAGCTTGCGCCCGCGACCTTGAGCGCGGCGACGCAGCCCGTACCGAAAAAGATCAGCAGTGCAGTACCCAGAAACTCGGCCAGGCACTGGCTCGAGAACGATGGTTGCTGTAACGCAGTTGTCATTGAAAACCTCGGTTTTTGTTGTTGTCTGGCGCGATTGCCGACAGGGCAAGGCGCGATTTTCGCCGGGGCAGGATCCCCATCCTGTTCCCGGTTTACTGCTGGGTGCTGCGGTGATGATAATTCTTACATTATTCAGATTCGAAAAAATATAGACAAGAAACAAAGCTGTCAAAGGTCGAAAGTGAACCGTCAGTCACAAATAAACTATCAGTCAGGTGAATGATCCTGCGAGGCACTCGTAGGGCAATGCGGCTGTCAGCCTGCAAGCCCTGGGAAACGTGGCGCGCAGTAGAGCCTTTTACGTGGCGATGGCCTAGAATCCGGCGCAGGATTTTTTGCCACTGCCGAGCCTGGAGCTGCCATGACCCCTGCGTTGGACTTGTTGAAAAAAGTTCGTGCCGAACATCGCGTGCACAGTTACGAACATGACCCCAAGGCGGCATCCTACGGGCTGGAGGCCGCGGAAAAGCTGGGGCTGGAGCCGGCGCAGGTGTTCAAGACGCTGCTGGCGGCCAGTGAAAAAGGTGAATTGCTGGTCGCGGTGGTGCCGGTCGTCGGAAGCCTCGACCTCAAAGGGCTGGCCCACGCCGCCTGCGTGAAGAAAGTGGAAATGGCCGACCCGGCCGCCGCGCAACGTTCCACCGGTTACCTGTTGGGCGGCATCAGCCCGCTGGGGCAGAAAAAGCGCCTGCGCACCTTTATTGATAATTCCGCGCAGGGTTTTGCGACCATTTATGTCAGTGCCGGTCGACGCGGCCTGGAAGTCGAACTGGCGCCCGCGGTCCTCGCCGAGCACACCCAGGCGAAGTTCGCCGACATTGGTCGCGCCTGAGTTCTGTATGAAGAAAATTGGCCGGTTCTGTCACTGGCGATGAACGAGCCGTAGCGGCATGCTCTTTCGACTGACACAGGGAGAAGGTTATGCAGCTCGAGTTTCATCAGGTCGACGCATTCAGTTATCGGCCCTTCAGTGGCAACCCGGCGATGGTCTATCGGCTCGACGCCTGGCTCGCGGACGACTTGATGCAGAAGATCGCCGCCGAGCACAACCTGGCGGAAACCGCGTTTCTGGTGCGCGAAGGCCAGGCCTGGCATATCCGCTGGTTCACGCCGACCACCGAGGTGCCATTGTGCGGTCACGCGACCCTGGCCAGCGCGTATGTATTGTTCGAGATCTATAAAGAAACGGCCGAGCGCTTGGATTTCACCTGCAAGTCCGGCCCGTTGAGTGTCAGTCGCGAAGAGGGGCGTTTGTGGCTGGATTTCCCTTCGATTGTGCCGTCGGAAATCGGTGTGACGCTGGATGTCGAGCGGGCATTGGGCGTCGAAGCGGTGGACGTGCTGGGCTCCAACGAGCTGTTCGTGGTGCTGGAGTCGGAGCAGGCGGTGCTCGATTGCACACCGGACATGGTCGCCCTGGCCAAGCTGCCGTGGTTGGGCGCCATCGTCACGGCCCGGGGCAATCAGCATGATTTCGTCTCGCGCTACTTCGCTCCGGCCATCGGTATCAATGAAGACCCGGTGACCGGCTCGACCCATTGCAGCCTGATTCCGTATTGGTCAAAACGTCTGGGCAAGTCGAGCCTGACCGCCTGCCAGCGTTCGGCGCGGGGCGGGGAGCTGTTCTGTCGGCTGGAAGGCGAGCGGGTGAAGATCGGCGGGAATGCGACGCTGGTGGCCAGCGGCACATTGATGCTGGGCTGAAGCCAAAAAATAAGGGAGCCATCAGGCTCCCTCATTGTTTTTTTACAGATCAGTGCGCGGTGCTGTAGCGGCGAACGCCGTTTTCCACGGCCGGAATTTGTGCGGCCGTACTGCCGGACGCCTGGAACAACACCAGGTGTTCAGCCGCCACGCGAATCCCGACATCCGCACCAACCTGATGGTCAGCGTGGCTTGGGAAGATCGATTCCAGTTGCGCGCCGGTCGGCAGTTGCAGGCGATACAGGGTCGAGGCACCGAGGAAGGTCTTGCCGACGATCCGTGCTTTCAACCCGCTGTCCGGTGCATAAACAATGTCATCCGGACGCAGCAACACGTCCACCGCGCCACCGATCGGCCAGGTGTAAGCGCGATTGCCGCGCAGTTCGCCGAGTTCGGTGTGCACCGATTCCGGGCTGCCGAGCTGGCCGCGAATGAAGTAGCCCTGACCGATAAAACTCGCCACAAAAGGCGTCGCCGGCTCGTGATAGAGGTTGTATGGCGTATCCCACTGTTCGAGCCGGCCTTCCTTGAACACACCAACGTGATCGCTGACCGCGAAGGCTTCTTCCTGATCGTGAGTCACCAGAATCGCACTGGTGCCACGGGCCTTGAGGATGTCGCGCACCTCATGGCTGAGCTTGCGTCGCAGTTCGCCGTCGAGATTGGAGAACGGTTCGTCGAGCAGCAGCAGTTGTGGTTCCGGCGCCAGGGCGCGGGCGAGAGCGACACGTTGCTGCTGGCCGCCGGACAATTCGTGCGGAAAGCGCTTGCCGAGGTTCTTCAGGTTGACCAGTTCCAGCAACTCTTCGACGACGCGCTGCTTGTTCGGGTGCTTGCGAATGCCGAAGGCGATGTTGTCCGCGACACTCAGGTGCGGGAACAATGCGTAGTCCTGGAACACCATGCCGATCCGGCGTTTTTCCGGGGCGAGGGTGAAACCGGCGCTGGAGATCACTTCACCGCCGAGAGAGATTTCTCCTTCGTGCACCGGTTCGAAACCGGCAATGGCACGCAGGGTGGTGGTCTTGCCGCAGCCCGAGGAGCCGAGCAGGCAACCGATGTCGCCGGCGTTGAGGTGCAGATTGAGGTTCTGCACCACACGTTGATCTTGATAGCCGCAAGCGAGGTTGCGCAGGTTCAGCAGTAATTCATGACTCATGCGTGGTGATATGCCGGTTCGACAAGGAACTCAAGCAGGGCCTTCTGTGCGTGGAGACGGTTTTCTGCCTGATCCCAGGCGACGGAGCGCGGGTCATCGAGCAGGTCGAGGCTGATTTCCTCCCCGCGGTGGGCGGGCAGGCAGTGCATGAATAGCACGTCCTCGGCGGCCAGGTCGAGCAAGGCGCGATTGACCTGGAACGGCGCGAACAATTTGAGGCGCTTGGCGGTTTCCTCTTCCTGGCCCATGGAGGTCCAGACGTCGGTGCTCACCAGGTGCGCGCCGCGCACGGCGTCCTTCGGATCGCGGACGATGGTCACGCGATCACCGGCCTTGGCCAGGAATTCAGGGTTTGGTTCATAGCCTTCAGGGCAGGCCACGCGCAACTGGAAGTCGAACTGGATTGCCGCTTCTATATAGCTGTTGCACATGTTGTTGCCGTCGCCGATCCAGGCCACGGTCTTGCCCTGGATCGAGCCGCGGTGTTCCAGGAAAGTCTGCATGTCGGCCAGTAACTGGCACGGGTGCAGGTCATCGGACAGGCCGTTGATCACCGGCACACGGGAGTTGGCGGCAAATTCGGTCAGGGTGCTGTGGGCAAAGGTACGGATCATCACCGCATCGAGCATGCTCGACATGACAATGGCGCAGTCGCCGATCGGCTCGCCACGGCCCAGCTGGGTGTCACGCGGCGACAGGAAGATCGCCTGGCCACCGAGCTGGATCATTCCGGCCTCGAAGGAGATCCGGGTGCGGGTCGAGGACTTCTCGAAGATCATCCCCAGGACGCGGTTTTTCAGAGGCTCGAACAGTACGCCGCGGTTACGCAGGTCCTTGAGCTCAACGCCTCGACGGATCACGCTGACCAGCTCTTCGGGCGTGCAATCCATCAGGGAGAGAAAGTGCCTTGCGCTCATCATTGACTACCTTTTTGCTACAAACCGCAGATGCTCAAAGCCTTGTTTACAGGAACAACGGGCGAGACCTGCGGCGTAAGCCGCACGGGGCGACGAAATAGGGGGAGGCGCGATATTGACACTAAATGTCGCGTTTTTCCAATAGGCTACGATTTTTGCGGAGTTTGCGAGTGTGACGAGGTCACTCGAAGCGCCGGTTTTGAGCCGGATTCCAGACCTTTGTACACTGGCGCCGCCGAGCTTGGCAATCAGGCAGGGCGGGGATGGAGCAGGCCTGGTCGGTTTGCGACCGGTCGGCCATGGAATCGCTGGTCGGATGTCAGACCTGAAACATTTGCTAAAGCAAAGCGCTGGGTTATAAATAACTCACGAGCGACGCAGGAAGCCTCCGCATGGAATCGAAAGAAAAACTGTTAATGGAATTGCTGGGCCACACGGCACGCTCACTGACTCATCTGACCGCATCGGTCACCTCCTTGTCCTTCGAGCTGCTGCGCAGTGAAGACGAAGTGGTCAAGACGGCCGGCCGCCACATGATCGATCGCATGGCGACCATCAGCACCGGACTCGACGAGCACTGGCGACTGATCGGCGAACTCACTGGCGTCCACGTTGCCCACGAGCAGATCGAAACCATTCAGGAAATCCAGCTGGCGGCGCCACCCCAGTTGCCTTCCAGTTGATCTCGACGGTCTATCGGCACGCCTGATGGTCGTCGATTCACAAGACGAACGTCGCTGGCGCCACTCGCGGCCACGCGCCATAGTTTTGTTCCCGCAGGCGTTATTGCCTGCCCAGAACAAGACAGAGACTGGCCATGACCAAGACTCTCCACCACCGTGCGTGCCACCTTTGCGAAGCCATCTGCGGCCTGAGCATCGAAACCACTGAAACCGACGGCCAGGTGCAGATCACCTCGATCAAGGGTGACGCACTGGATACCTTCAGTCGCGGGCACATCTGCCCCAAGGCCGTGGCGCTGCAAGATATCCAGAACGATCCGGATCGCCTGCGCCAGCCCATGCGCCGGGTCGGCAGTGAATGGTTGCCGATCGGGTGGGAAGAAGCTTTTGAGCTGGTGGCTGAAAAGCTGTCGGCGATTCAAGCGCGTGATGGGCAGAACGCGGTTGCCGTGTATCAGGGCAATCCGAGCGTGCACAACTACGGGCTGATGACCCACAGCAATTACTTCCTGGGCCTGCTGAAAACCCGCAATCGCTATTCGGCCACTTCTGTCGACCAATTGCCCCATCACCTGACCAGCTACTTGATGTACGGCCACGGTTTGCTGCTGCCGATCCCGGACATCGATCACACCGATTTCATGCTGATCCTGGGCGGCAATCCGCTGGCGTCCAACGGCAGCATCATGACCGTGCCGGACGTGGAAAAGCGTCTGAAGGCGATTCAGGCCCGGGGCGGCAAAGTGGTGGTGGTCGATCCTCGGCGCAGCGAGACCGCAGCGATGGCTGATCAGCACCTGTTCGTGCGTCCCGGTGGCGATGCGGCGTTGTTGTTTGGTGTGCTCAATACGCTGTTCAGCGAAGGGCTGACGTCGGACAGCCATCTGCCGGTGGACGGTCTGGATGATGTGCGTGCGGCGGTGGCAGGTTTCACGGCCGAGGCCATGAGCCCGTTGTGCGCGGTTCCTGCCGAGCAGATCCGTCAACTGGCCCGGGACTTCGCTGCTGCGCCAAGCGCCGTCTGCTACGGCCGAATGGGCGTTTCCACCCAGGCTTTTGGCACGTTGTGCCATTGGGTCGTGCAATTGATCAACCTGGTGACCGGCAATCTCGACCGGGTGGGTGGCGCTCTGTGCACCGAGCCGGCGGTGGATCTGGTGGCGTCCACCTCGGGCGGGCATTTCAACAAATGGCAAAGCCGTGTCTCTGGCCGCCCGGAGTACGGTGGCGAGCTACCGGTCTCGGCGCTGGCCGAAGAAATGCTCACCGAAGGTGAAGGGCAGATTCGCGCATTGATCACCGTCGCTGGCAACCCGGTTCTGTCCACGCCCAATGGCCGGCAACTGGAGCAGGCGCTGGACGGGCTGGAGTTCATGGTCAGCGTCGATCTGTACATCAACGAAACCACGCGCTATGCCGACCTGATCCTGCCGTCCACCTCGGCGCTGGAGAACGATCACTACGACACCACTTTCAACCTGTTCGCGGTGCGCAACGTCACCCGTTTCAACCGGGCGATCCTCGCCAAACCCGAAGGTGCGCTGCATGACTGGGAGATCTTCGTCGGCCTGGCCAAGGCCTTTGCCGCGAAGACCGGCAAGGAGCTGAAACCGACGATGCCGCCGGCGAAGATGATCGACATGGGACTGCGCATGGGCATGTATGGCGATGCATCCGAGCACAAGCTGTCGCTGGCGACGCTGTTCGATCATCCCCACGGCGTTGATCTGGGGGCGCTGAAACCCAACCTGACACCACGATTGAAGACCGCCAATCAACGAGTCCAGGCAGCGCCGCCGGAAATTCTTGCCGATCTGGCACGTTTCTCTGCCTTGCAGGCGCCGGCTGCCGGTGAACTGTTGATGATTGGTCGGCGTCACGTGCGCAGCAACAACTCCTGGATGCACAACTATCATCGACTGGTGAAGGGCAAGCCGCGTCATCAGTTGCTGATGAACCCGGACGATCTCGCCAGTCGCGGGCTCATCGATGGTCAGCTTGTGCGCGTGAGCTCACGGGTCGGACAGATCGAAGTCGAAGTGCTCGGCAGTGCGGACATGATGCCGGGCGTGGTCAGCCTGCCGCACGGTTGGGGTCATGCCCGGCCGGGCGTGCAGATGGCGATTGCCAGCGGGCAGCCGGGCTCTAGCGCCAACGATCTGACCGATGAATGTCAGCTCGACGAGTTGTCGGGCAATGCAGCGCTCAATGGTGTACCGGTGACGGTGGCGGCGGCTTGAGGAAGTCTGTCGGGGAGACCGAGCAGGGCGCTCGGGATTCCGTTACAATGCGCCACCGTGCCGACCCATGAGTCGGAAAGTTCAGCCGAGGTGCTCCATGGATATCATCGAAACGATTAAAGAGCAGATTGCCAACAACACCATTCTGCTTTACATGAAAGGCTCGCCGAATGCCCCGCAGTGTGGCTTCTCCGCGAAAGCTGCGCAGGCTGTGATGGGCTGTGGCGAGAAGTTCGCCTACGTCGACATCCTGCAGAACCCGGAAATCCGTGCCAACCTGCCGAAGTACGCCAACTGGCCGACTTTCCCGCAGTTGTGGGTAGCCGGTGAACTGGTCGGCGGCAGCGACATCATGGCTGAAATGTTCGCCAACGGTGAGCTGCAGACTCTGGTCAAGGAAGCATCCGCCAAGGCTGCTGCGGCCAAGTCCGAAGCCTGATTGGTTTCTGCCCGGATTTCAGCAAGTCTGAAATCCGGGCAATAAAAAGCCCCGCCTCTCGAAAGAGGGCGGGGCTTTTTAGTGTCTCGAGTTTAGCGCTTGCTGATTACTCGTCTTCGCCCATCTGCGATTGCAGATAGTTTTCAAGACCGACTTTATCGATCAGACCGAGTTGGGTTTCCAGCCAGTCGATGTGTTCTTCTTCGGATTCGAGAATGTCTTCAAGCAGTTCGCGGCTGCCGAAGTCGCCAACGGATTCGCAGTGAGCGATGGCAGCCTTCAGATCGGCGTGGCCGGTCTTCTCGATACGCAGATCGCACTCCAGCATTTCCTTGGTGTGCTCGCCAATGTGCAGCTTGCCCAGATCCTGCACGTTCGGCAGGCCTTCGAGGAACAAAATGCGCTTGATCAGCTTGTCCGCGTGCTTCATCTCGTCGATGGATTCGTGGTACTCGTGTTTGCCGAGCTTGTTCAGGCCCCAATCTTCATACATGCGCGCATGCAGGAAGTACTGATTGATCGCGACCAGCTCATTGGCAAGGATCTTGTTGAGATGCTGGATGACTGTTACGTCGCCTTTCATGATGGGAGTCCTGCCCTAAGTAGCGGTATATAAGGCGGAGTTTGACTTTGGTATTTATAAGTGTCAAACCTAAGTTATTGAATAATATATGAAAATTAATCGGAATAAGAATGTTTGTGTTCCGCGTCTAGTCGCTAAGCAATTGATTTTCAGGCATAAAAAAACCGGACATTAGTCCGGTTCTTCGAATTGGGTGCAATTACGCTGCAGTAAATTCTACAGGGTAGGGGATCGCGGCCTGGGCGGTTTGCAGCTTGGTCAGGGTTTCACGTACCACTTCCTTTGCAAGGCAGGCACATTTTCCGCATTGGCTGGCTACGCCGGTGGCCTGACGGACTTCTTTATAGCTGCAGCAACCTTCATAGATCGCTTCGCGGATCTGTCCGTCGGTGACGCCAGTGCAGAGGCAAACATACATAAGTGAGAACCGTCGCTGGTTGTGGCTCAATTGCGATGGATCTTAATGTTAACGAGAATGATTGTCAAAGTGCTTTCCCAACGGTTTTCATCGCCAGCGGCTGTGACTGACGAACGGTGGTGCATGGCTGAATGCCACCCGGGATTTCGCGAAAAACCGTTAAGGACAGTCCAAAAACGCAGTGTATGATGGTCGGCCCTTGCGAAGGGGGTTCATGTCACAGGGCTGTCGCCTGAGGGTGGCAGGCTGGCGCGAACCCTGAACTTCAAGTTTCTACACCAGGAGATATCAATGAGCGTACTCGTAGGCAAACAAGCCCCTGACTTCACCGTCCCGGCCGTACTCGGCAATGGCGAGATCGTTGACAGCTTCACCCTGTCCTCGGCCATCAAAGGCAAATACGGCCTGGTGTTCTTCTACCCGCTGGACTTCACCTTCGTCTGCCCGTCCGAGCTGATCGCTCTGGACAACCGCATGGCTGACTTCAAGGCGCGCAACGTAGAAGTGGTCGCTGTGTCGATTGACTCGCACTTCACCCACAACGCGTGGCGCAACACCCCGGTCAACAATGGCGGCATCGGCCAGGTGAAATACACCATGGCTGCCGACATGAAGCACGAAATCGCCAAGGCCTACGACGTTGAATCCGAAGGCGGCGTGGCTTTCCGTGGCGCGTTCCTGATCGACGACAAGGGCGTTGTCCGCTCGCAGATCATCAACGACCTGCCGCTGGGCCGTAACATGGAAGAGCTGATCCGTCTGGTCGACGCTCTGCAATTCCACGAAGAGCACGGCGAAGTCTGCCCTGCCAACTGGAAAAAAGGCGACAAAGGCATGAACGCTTCGCCAGAAGGCGTTGCGGCATACCTGACCGAGAACGCTGCTGCCCTGTAAGGCGCAACGTCGAGGTACAAAAAACCGGCTCTTGAGCCGGTTTTTTCATGCGCGGGGTTTAACCCGACGACCATCAGTCGTCGAAGTCTTCCCAGCCACCCATCTGTTTCCAGCGGTTGACGATGCCGCAGAACAGCTCGGCGGTCTTTTCGGTGTCGTAACGCGCGGAGTGCGCTTCACGGCCATCGAAATCGATGTCGGCTGCCTGACAAGCCTTGGCCAGCACGGTCTGACCGTAAGCCAGACCGGCGAGGGTCGCGGTGTCGAAGCTGGAGAACGGGTGAAACGGGTTGCGCTTCATGTCCAGCCGCGCAACGGCGGCGTTGAGGAAGCCCAGGTCGAAGCTGCTGTTGTGACCGACCAGAATCGCCCGCTTACAACCGTTTGCCTTCAAGGCCTTGCGTACGCCACGGAAGATGTCGGTCAGGGCCGTCTCTTCGCTGACCGCCATGCGCAACGGGTGATCGAGCTTGATCCCGGTGAACTCCAGAGCGGCTGCTTCGATGTTGGCGCCTTCGAACGGCTCGACACGGAAGAAATAGGTGTGATCCGGGTACACGAAACCCTTTTCATCCATGGCGATGGTGGTCGCGGCAATCTCCAGCAAGGCGTCGGTAGCCGAGTTGAAGCCACCGGTCTCTACGTCGACGACAACCGGCAGGTAGCCGCGAAAGCGTGCTGCCATCGGATGGCGCGAACCGCCGCCACCTTGACCTTCCAGTTCGTCGTCGAAATGGTCTTCACTCACGCGTGTTCCTCCAGCAGGCGCCAGCGCAGTTTTTCACCGGCGCGCAGCGGGATAACGTTCAGCTCGCCGAAGGGCAGGCTGGTCGGGGCGGTCCATTCTTCACGAACCAGGGTGATACGGTCAGTGTTGACCGGCAGACCGTAGAAGCGCGGGCCGTTGAGGCTGGCGAACGCTTCGAGCTTGTCCAGCGCATTACGTTGCTCGAAGGCTTCGGCATACAGCTCGATGGCAGCGTACGCGGTGTAGCAGCCGGCGCAGCCGCAGGCGGCCTCCTTGGCGTGCTGGGCGTGCGGCGCCGAGTCGGTGCCAAGGAAGAACTTCGCGCTGCCGCTGGTGGCGGCGTCGAGCAGAGCTTCCTGATGGGTATTACGCTTGAGGATCGGCAGGCAGTAGAAATGCGGCCGGATCCCGCCCACCAGCATGTGGTTGCGGTTGTACAGCAGGTGATGCGCGGTGATGGTCGCGCCGACGTTGGCCGAAGCCTCGTTGACGAACTGCACGGCATCGCCGGTGGTGATGTGTTCGAACACGACCTTGAGCGTCGGGAAACGCTCGACTACGCGGCGCATGTGCTCGTCGATGAAGATTTTTTCGCGGTCGAACACGTCGACGTCGCCACGGGTGACTTCACCGTGGATCAACAGCGGCATGCCGACTTCGGCCATGGCTTCCAGCGCCGGGAAGATCTTGTCGATACTGGTGACCCCGGAATCGGAGTTGGTGGTGGCGCCGGCCGGATACAACTTGGCCGCGTGAACAAAACCGCTGGCCTTGGCTTCACGAATTTCTTCGGGCTGGGTACGGTCGGTGAGGTAGAGCACCATCAACGGCTCGAAACGACTGCCGGCCGGGCGGGCAGCGAGAATCCGCTGGCGATAGCCGTCGGCTTCAGCGGCGTTGCGCACCGGAGGTACCAGGTTAGGCATGATGATGGCGCGACCAAAGGTGCGCGCAACATCTGCAACGGTATTGGTCAACACGGCACCATCGCGAAGATGAATGTGCCAGTCGTCGGGACGCAGCAGGGTCAGGCGGTCGGACATGAGGGAATTCCAGGCGGGTCAAACTGAGGCGAATGCTACCGGAAAAGACTCTTGCAGGCACTCGCTATCAAGTTTTGCGACGAGCGTCCGATATCCCATAGGTATGCCGTAAACATGTATGTATCGGTCTTTTTTGTTGTAGAAGCCAATGGAGCCTCCCGTGCGCCAGCGTTATTTAGCCTTGCTCAGTGTGTTTGCCAGTCTTCCCGCGATGGCACTGACCTACCAGACCCGTCTGGAGAACATTGAGTGGACGGTCGAAGGCGACAAGTTCGAATGCCGCCTGACGCAACCGATCACCGATTTCGGCTCGGGCCAGTTCGTGCGCAAGGCCGGCGAGCAGGCGATTTTTCGCCTGAACGCCTACAACGCGATGCTTGGCGGTGGTTCGGCAACCTTGCTGGCGGCGGCAGCGCCTTGGCAGCCGGGACGCAATGACATCAATCTGGGCAGCGTCAGGATCGGTACCGGCAACGTGCTGTTCAACAGTTCGCAGTCGCAGGCCGGCGGGTTGATCAGCGGTTTGCTGGAAGGTCGCAGCCCGGTGGTGCGACGTGCCTCCGGTGATGGAAGGGTCTCTGAAGTGCGTCTGCTGCCGGTCAAGTTCAGCAAAGCGTTCAACGACTACCAGACCTGCGTGGCGAAACTGCTCCCGCAGAATTTCGATCAGGTCAAAAACTCCCAGGTCGGCTTTCCGGGCGAAGGCACCGATCTGGACGCCGCCGCGAAAGCCAAACTGCAAGTGATGCTCGAGTTCATGAAGGCCGATCCGACGGTCAATCACATTGAGCTCGATGGCTATTCCGACAACAGCGGCAATCGACTGACCAATCGTGAGTTGTCACGCCGTCGCGCGCTGGCAGTGGTCGATTTCTTCAAGGCCAACGGCATCGCCGAATCGCAGATCACCGTGCGTTTCCACGGTGAGCAATACCCGCTGGTACCGAACACCAACGCCGCCAACCGGGCAAAAAACCGGCGGGTCAGCGTGAAGCTGGCCCGGGTGACACCGGTTACCGCTCCAGCACCTCAAGCCAGCGCACCTGCCAACGCTGCGGCGACTTCCTGACCTGTCGGTCATCGTCGCGCTCTCGACAGATTCTGTCGCTTTGTCGTCTTAAGCTGTCGCGCCTCTGTAAATTATCGCGTTTGAGCGTTAGACTCCTCGGCTTTCCGTAGAACCCCGTGGAGTGATGGCATGGCGGACGTAAACAAGGTCGTTCTGGCGTATTCCGGCGGCCTGGACACTTCGGTGATCCTCAAGTGGCTGCAGGATACTTATAACTGTGAAGTAGTGACCTTCACTGCTGACCTGGGTCAGGGCGAAGAGGTCGAGCCGGCTCGCGCCAAGGCGCAGGCCATGGGCGTCAAAGAAATCTACATCGACGACCTGCGCGAAGAATTCGTGCGTGACTTCGTGTTCCCGATGTTCCGCGCCAACACCGTTTACGAAGGCGAGTACCTGCTGGGTACTTCCATCGCGCGTCCGCTGATCGCCAAGCGTCTGATCGAAATCGCCAACGAAACCGGCGCCGACGCCATTTCCCACGGCGCGACCGGCAAGGGCAACGATCAGGTGCGTTTCGAACTGGGTGCCTACGCGCTCAAGCCAGGCGTGAAAGTGATCGCCCCTTGGCGCGAGTGGGACCTGCTGTCCCGCGAGAAGCTGATGGATTACGCCGAGAAGCACGCGATCCCGATCGAGCGTCACGGCAAGAAGAAGTCCCCGTACTCGATGGACGCCAACCTGCTGCACATCTCTTATGAAGGCGGCGTGCTGGAAGATACCTGGACCGAGCACGAAGAAGACATGTGGCGCTGGACCGTCTCCCCGGAGAAGGCTCCCGACACCCCGCAATACCTGGAACTGACCTACCGCAACGGCGACATCGTCGCGCTGGACGGCGTCGAAATGACCCCGGCCACCGTACTGGCGACCCTGAACAAGATCGGTGGTCAACACGGTATCGGCCGTCTCGACATCGTTGAAAACCGTTACGTCGGCATGAAGTCCCGTGGCTGCTACGAAACCCCGGGCGGCACCATCATGCTGCGTGCTCACCGCGCCATTGAATCGATCACGCTGGATCGCGAAGTCGCTCACTTGAAAGACGAGTTGATGCCGAAGTACGCCAGCCTGATCTACACCGGTTACTGGTGGAGCCCGGAGCGTCTGATGCTGCAGCAGATGATCGACGCATCCCAGGTCAACGTGAACGGCGTCGTACGCCTGAAACTGTACAAGGGCAACGTAATCGTGACCGGCCGCAAGTCCGACGACTCGCTGTTCGACGCCAACATCGCGACCTTCGAAGAAGACGGCGGCGCCTACAACCAGGCCGACGCGGCGGGCTTCATCAAGCTCAACGCGCTGCGCATGCGCATTGCTGCCAACAAAGGCCGCAAGTTGTTCTGAGTCCTTGGGGCTGATGTGAATAGAGGCCTTGTCACGGTGACAAGGCCTCTACATTTGAAAATCCTCCTTTATCTGATCGAGACCGATCAGTGTTCCCGTCTTCATCCATGGTACTGCGTGCATTGTATTGATGTGCTTCGCGTATCTGCGCCCCCTATTCAAATCTTTCCCAATACAGTGATGTTCATTGAGTGAGTGTCGTAAATAATACAATACGTCATTCCCATGGTCTTTTTTCCCTGCTTAAGCGACTTGGCGATATTTGCCTTCGGTAAAACATCTGACACGCCGTCGGTTAAAAAGAGGAATACTCTCAGAGAGTGTTTGAGTGGTTGTGGGATTTTTTCCAGTAGCATGCTTATCTTTGAGTCGGTGTTCATTCCGCGAATATCAATGATGCAAAGTATGCTCAATGATTTGGGTAGCTTTACGGTATGTACTTCGGCATTTTCCTGGTTCGATAATTCACCGTTCGAATCGGGTGTGTCTTCAAACGCCTTCAAGAAATTCTTGTCATCATCAAAGTCCGAGGGTGCATAAAGCGATCGGTAGTTGAAATTCAAGGTGATGAAGAACAGGAATATCAAATAGAACGGAAAGCTGATCAGAAACCAGATGTAGAGCTCTCGCTCATCATTGTCAAGGAAGGGCAAGGACACCGCCGCGGACGTTTCGGAAATGAACGCGAATATGGCAATGACACTGATGGGGTTGTTGATTTTCTTGTTGAGTTTTAACATGTTCCTTACTCATGGATATGATCTTTCTCGTCATGTTGTATCGTTAAAGATGTTGGAAGTTTTGGAAGTATTCAAGGCTTTAGTGCTTGGTATTTATATTAAATTTTGTCGAGTGGATATAGATATGTTATTTCAGGCTATTGACATATTGAAGGCGCCTTTTTCAGGTTTTACTGTTCTGGTGTCCTCGGGTGCAGGCCTGTTGATCTTGAATGACCGCTGGTGCAAGGAGTCTTGCCTCTAAGCTTATGGGTTATTTCTGTAGGATTAATCTTTGTTGAATGTAGGATTCGTCTCTCGCTACCACTGCAAGGGAACTTCGCTATGCCATGGGTGAAATGACTACGCTATTGTGCCGGTTCTAAAAATTCGAACAGCGAACCTGGACTTGCCCATGAATAAAGTGCTGATCGTGGATGATCATCCTGTCATTCGTCTTGCGGTGCGTATGCTGATGGAACGTCATGGCTACGAAGTCATTGCAGAAACGGATAACGGAGTGGATGCATTACAACTGGCTCGCGACCAGATGCCCGATATTGTCATTCTGGATATCGGTATACCGAAACTGGATGGACTGGAAGTCATTGCGCGTCTTACAACTAGCGCGATGCCTCTGAAGGTACTGGTGTTGACGTCCCAGGCCCCGGGCCATTTTTCCATGCGCTGCATGCAGTCGGGCGCAGCGGGATATGTTTGCAAACAACAGGATCTGACCGAACTGCTCAGTGCTATCAAGGCTGTGCTGTCCGGGTACAGTTATTTTCCGAATCAGGCGTTGCACACCGTACGCACCAGCCTGGGCAATGCCAGTGAAGCCGACATGGTTGATCGCCTGTCCGGGCGCGAGATGATGGTGTTGCAGCAGTTGGCACGCGGCAAGACCAACAAGGAAATCGCCGATGGCATGTTTCTCAGTAACAAGACCGTCAGCACCTACAAGACACGGTTGCTGTTGAAGCTCAATGCGCGTTCATTGGTAGATCTGATCGAGCTGGCCCAGCGCAATGGCCTGGTCTGACCGCTTCAGCCGCTGACGGATCCTGGGCAGGTCGGCATCAGCTTGCAGCAGAAACGAAAAAGCCTCCGTTGCGGGAGGCTTTCAAATGTCAGAGATCAAAGTCGTAATCGGCCAATTGCTTCTGCAGTCGGCGTTCCTCAAGCATGTTATCGATAGTGCGGCGTTTGCTCAGATTGGTCTTGGCGACCTCAACCACCGGTTCGTCGTCTGACTCCGCGACGAAATCGTCTTCTACGTCCACTTGCTCTTTGCTGGTGCTCATAAGGTTAACTCCAGGCTAAGGCTGCCTTTGGCGCTCCTTATATCGATATTCCAGCAGATCGTAAAAAAGATTTTTTCAATCGCAATATCAATAAACCTAATAGACGCTCAATCGTCAGAAGTTTTGTCCTTGTATTCACACAAGTCTTCGATCCGACAGCTACCGCACCGCGGCTTGCGGGCCAGGCATACATAACGCCCGTGAAGAATAAGCCAGTGGTGCGAATCGAGCAGGTATTGCTTTGGTACAAACTTCATCAGTTTGTTCTCCACCTCGACCACGTTCTTGCCCGGCGCAATGCCGGTGCGGTTGCTGACCCGAAAAATGTGGGTGTCCACCGCCATCGTCAATTGACGGAACGCCGTGTTGAGTACTACGTTGGCGGTTTTTCGACCAACGCCGGGCAGGGCTTCCAGCGCTTCGCGCGTCTGCGGGACTTCGCCATTGTGGCGTTCGACCAGCAGACGGCACGTTTCGATCACGTTTTTCGCCTTGCTGTTATAGAGGCCGATGGTCTTGATGTACTCGGACAACCCTTCGACGCCCAAGGCATGAATGGCGGCCGGTGTGTTGGCCACCGGGTAAAGTTTCGCCGTCGCCTTGTTCACCCCGACGTCAGTTGATTGGGCGGACAGAATCACCGCGATCAGCAATTCGAAAGGCGAGGAATAGGCCAGTTCGGTCTTGGGTTCAGGATTGTCCTCGTGAAGCCTGCGGAAAATCTCCAGACGTTTTGCGGCATTCATGGGTGATGCGTTTCCTCGGGTTGGGCGGCAGGGCGAGTCCAGGCCTGACGTGCGGCCAGTAACAGTCCAAGCAAAATGAAGGCGCCGGGAGCCAGCGTCGCGAAATGCAGGCCGTTGCCGAACAGAATCAAACCTTGCCAGTGATCCGACAGGTGATGGCCGATGCTGCCCTGACCGAGCAGCTCGCGCAATACCGCCAGCACGATCATCAGTGCGGCAAACACACCGCAGAGTTTCAGGCGTCCTCGGGCTGGCAGTCGAAAGAATCCATTGTGTTCCAGGATGACGCACTGCAAACCGATCAGGCCGGCGTAAAGACTGATCATCAGATGCCACTGCACAGCGGTGCGTTGCAAAAGAATCTCGGCGCAAGCAGCCAGGGTAGCAGCCAGTATCAGACTGACCGGCAGCAGGCTCTCACTGCTCAGGCGCGACCGCAATGGTGCCATGCACAAGCCGTACATGTTCACCACAACGGCGAACATCAGCAGGATCGCCAGCGCGCCCGCCACGGAGTCAGTGGCGCCGATCAACAGCACCAGCATCATTGAGTTCGACAGGGTCGCTGACGTGTTCATGGCGCACTCCCCAGCAGGGTCGTCCGGTGGTCGTCGAAGTAACGCAGAGCATCGTGGATGGCGTTGATGGCGGCGCGGGATGTGATGGTCGCGCCAGCGATCTGGTCAAATTGCCCCTGATCCTTTTTCAAGGCCCAGCCGGCATCGGTCGGCTGGCCGCTGGATTTGCCGATAAACACCTGCAACCAGCTATTTGGCCAGTCACCGATTGTCCCGCCCAGCGCCGGGGTTTCAGTTTGCTCAAGGGTTTTCACGCCGAGCAATCGGCCATTGGCATCGATGGCGATCAGCAACTCGATGCGGCCCGCATAACCCTCGGTCTGGCTGCGCAGCAGCACCGCCACGGGTTGACCGGCCCTGGTCGCCCGATAACCGCCCAGCAATTCGCTGTGGCTCAGGTGGGGTTCGGCCAGCGCCAGAGGCTGTTCCAGAGGCTGATTGTCGTAGGCGTCGACTGAAAGCACATCCAGTAGTTTGCGACTTTCGAGCTGGCGATGTTCGGCGGCGATGTGTGGAGCATTGCTGCGTTGCACAAGAAAAGTCATGCCGATCCCTGCCGTTGCCAGCAACAATAGCGTGATCAGGCTGCCTGTGCGGTTCATGGCATTACCTGCGACTGACGGGCAGCGGCAAAGCGTTCCAGTGCCGGCACGCACAGGTTCAGCAGCAATACCGCAAATGCCACGCCATCCGGATAGCCGCCCCAGGTGCGAATCAGGTAAGTCAGCAGACCTACGCCTACGCCAAACAACAAACGGGCGAGCGGGCTCCTTGCGCCGGATACCGGCTCCGTGACGATGAAGAATGCACCAAGCATCGTGGCACCGCTCAGCAGATGAAACAGTGGCGAGCCATGGGAATCAGACCCCGAGCCGTTCCAGCACAGCAGGCTGATGACGAACAGACTGGCGAGCATGCCGACCGGTGCGTGCCAGCCGATCACCCGGCGCTGTAGCAGGAACAATCCACCGGCAAGAAATGCCAGATTCACCCACTCCACGCCATGCCCGCCGAAGCGGCCGAATGCCGGGTTGCTGGCAAACAATTCATCGATGGTCAGGCTTTTGTTGATGCGCAGGCTGTCCAGCGCCGTGGCCTGGACCCAGGCGTCCGGCGCCGCGCCCAGGTTGAACACCTGATCAATGGCCGCCGTCAGATTCATGCCATGGGCCGGCCAATGGGTCATCGGCTGCGGGAACATCACCGTCGCCAGAGCAAAACCGAGCATGGCCGGATTGAAAGGGTTTCTGCCCACGCCACCGTACAAGTGTTTGCCCAAGAGCAGGCCCGAGCCGATCGCCGTGACCGTCAGCCACCACGGGCAGTAAGGTGGCAGGGCGATGGCCAGCAGCGTGGCGCTGACCAACGCGCTACCATCGGTCAAAGTGGCTTGCAGCGGCTGTCGGCGCAGATAGGTCACGGCGGCTTCGGCGCTCAAGGCTGTGGCGACGGAGAGGATCAGGTTGATCAACACACCCCAGCCGTAAAACCAGAACAACGCCAGCAACCCCGGCAATGTCGCAAGCAGAACCAGCTTCATTGCCTGTTGCAGGCGCTCGTCTCTGGTTTCAATGGATGACATGGGCTTCCACCTGCCGCTCCGCCTCTTGCAGGCGGGTGCGGGCCTTGTCGAGGACCTCGGCTGGCGTGCCGTCACGTCGCTGCAATTTGTTCAGGTCGGCGCGCGCGTAGGCCAGTTCGGTTTTCAGCTGACGAAGCTGGTTGTCGATCGGACGTTTCTCCACACGCACCAGATCGGGAGCCGGTTGCTCGCTGGCCGATTCTGCGTCGTGCAACGCTTGCTCGGCGTCACGCAGGGCTTGTTCCAGTGCAGCAATCTGCTCCGGCGGAGCCTCTGCGGTCTGCGCCTTTTTCAGCTCGGCACGGCGCATCGCCAGTTGGATTTTCGCTCGTTTCAGGTCGGCGTCTTTCGCTGGAGCTGTCACGACCGGCGCAGGTGTGGCGCTGCTTTCCAGTTTCGCCAGGGCCTGCTCGGCGGCTTCGAATTGCTGCTGTAGCACGATCAGTTGCGACTGCTGTTCGAAGGTCGGCGGATGGCCGAAGGCTTTCAGCGATTTGTGCAACTGGGCGCGGCTCATCGCCACGTCGATCTTGGCCTTTTTCAGCGCGGCGTCGGCGGTTGCTGCTTTCTGCGCGCGTACCCGCTCCAGCGCCGCCTGCACCGGATCGAGCGTGGCGGCTGCGACTTCAAACTGCGCCGCACGTTGCGCGCGGGCCTCGCGTTCGGCCTGCTTCTGCTGTTCTTCTCTTTGCAGCCGGGCGTTACGCCGTTCGAAACGTTGCCGGGCGTGATCTCGCTTGGCGGTGCGGGCCTGCTGCTCTTCAAGGCTGGCGGCCAGGCCGCCCACCACTGGCAGTGTTCCCAGCGGCAGCGGGTGCATCTCGATACAGTCGACGGGGCAAGGTGCCACGCACAGATCGCAACCGGTGCACTCGTCGATGATCACGGTGTGCATCAGTTTCGCCGCGCCGACGATGGCGTCGATCGGGCAGGCCTGGATGCATTTGGTGCAGCCGATGCACTCGGCTTCGCGGATGAAAGCCACTTGCGGCGGCGCCGAACCACGGCTGATGTCCAGCTCCAGCACCGGGATTTTCAGCAGTTCGGCCAGTGCCGCGATGGTTTCGTCGCCGCCCGGCGGGCACTTGTTGATCGGCTCGCCGGCGATGATGCCTTCAGCGTAGGGTTTGCATCCGGGATGGCCGCACTTGCCGCATTGGGTTTGTGGCAGCAGGGCATCGATGCGTTGAATCAGACTCATGTTTTGATCAGTCCACTGAATCCGAGAAAAGCCACGGCCATCAGTCCGGCGCCGATCAACTGGATCGGCAGGCCACGAAAGGGCAGGGGAATATCATTGTCGGCCGTGCGTTCGCGCAAATCGCTGAACAGGCTCAGTACCAGCCAGAAACCCAGGCCGGAGCCAAGGCTCAGCGCAGCTGCATGAAACAGGCCTTTGTCCGTTTGCGCGTTGATCAGCGTCAGCCCCAGCATACCGGCGTTGCCCAGCAGCAGCGGCCACAAACCATCGAATGACAGCGTGGGTCGCCAATGTGCCAACAGCTTCAGCAACGGCGCGATCAGCAGGACGTTCAACGGCAGAAACACAAATAGTCGCAGGAATTCCAGTTGCAACGGCACCAGCAACCAATGCCGGATCGCGTAACCCGCCACACCGACAATCAGCATCAGACATAACGTCGCCAGCCCCAGCGCATGCACCTGACGACGCTCACCGCCCAGCAGCGGATCGACGCCCAGCGGCCAGTGCAACACGAAGTTGTTGATCAGCGCAGTACTGAATAGCGTAAGCACGAGTTCGGTCATGGTTCTGCCGATGAGAGCGGGCGGGTGTCACTTAAGATTAGGCATTATCCGGCCGCCATGACGGGTGGGCCAGATATGAAAAATCCCACAGGCGCACGGGGTACGCCTGTGGGATCGGTCAGTGCAGAACCTTACTTGATGCGCTGACCCGGCTTGGCGCCGCTGTCCGGGCTTAGCAGGTAGATTTCTTCACCGCCAGGGCCGGCCGCCATCACCATGCCTTCGGAGATGCCGAACTTCATTTTCCGTGGTTTGAGGTTGGCGATCATCATGGTCAGACGACCGTCGAGTTTCGACGGATCCGGGTAGGCGCTCTTGATCCCCGAGAACACGTTGCGTTGCTCGTCACCGATGTCGAGGGTCAGACGCAGCAGCTTGTCCGCGCCTTCAACGTGTTCGGCCTTGACGATCAACGCCACGCGGAGGTCGACGGCGGCAAAGGTGTCGAAGTCGATTTCCGGCGACAGCGGATCCTTGGCCAGTTCGCCGTTGCCGGCAGGCGCGGCGGCACCGGTGTCGGTCTGGCTGGCGGTCAGGTCTTCTTTCGAGGCTTCGGTCATGGCTTGCACTTTTACCGGGTCGATGCGGGTCATCAACGGCTTGAATTCGTTCAACTGGTGGTTGGCCAGCAGGGTGGTGTGGTCGTTCCAGGTCAGCGGGGCGACGTTGAGGAACGCTTCGGCGTCGGCGGCCAGCAGCGGCAGCACTGGCTTGAGGAAGATCACCAGCTGGCGGAACAGGTTGATTGCCGTGGCACAGACCGCCTGGACTTCATCCTGCTTGCCTTCCTGCTTGTTCAGCGACCAAGGCGCCTTGTCGGCGATCCAGGCGTTGGCGCGGTCGGCCAAAGCCATGGTTTCGCGCATGGCACGGGCGAAGTCGCGGGCTTCATAGGCGTCAGCGATGCTCGGTGCGGCAGCCAGGAATGCTTCGGTCAGTTCCGGTGCGGCGTTGCTGTCCACCAGCAGGCCGGCATTGCCTTTCTGAATAAAACCGGCGCAACGGCTGGCGATGTTGACCACTTTGCCGACCAGATCGGAGTTGACCTTCTGCACGAAGTCTTCGAGGTTCAGATCGAGGTCGTCGACGCCACGGCCGAGTTTGGCCGCGTAGTAGTAGCGCAGGTATTCCGGCGACAGGTGATCCAGGTATGTCCGGGCCTTGATGAAGGTGCCGCGGGACTTGGACATCTTCTGGCCGTTGACGGTCAGGTAGCCGTGCACGTTGATCCCGGTCGGCTTGCGGAAACCCGCGCCTTCGAGCATCGCCGGCCAGAACAGGGCGTGGAAGTTGACGATGTCCTTGCCGATGAAGTGGTACAGCTCGGCGGTGGAGTCCTTGCCCCAGAACGCGTCGAAGTCCAGCTCCGGCGTGCGGTTGCACAGGTTCTTGAAGCTGGCCATGTAGCCAATCGGCGCATCCAGCCACACGTAGAAGTATTTACCTGGTTCGCCCGGGATCTCGAAGCCGAAGTACGGCGCATCGCGGGAGATGTCCCACTGTTGCAGGCCGGCGTCCAGCCATTCGGCGATCTTGTTGGCCACGGCATCCTGCAGGGTGCCGCTGCGGGTCCAGGTCTGCAGCATCTGCTGGAAGTCAGGCAGCTTGAAGAAGAAGTGTTGGGAATCCTTGAGCACCGGGGTGGCGCCGGAGATTGCCGACTTCGGATCCTTCAGGTCGGTCGGCGCGTAGGTTGCACCGCATTTTTCGCAGTTGTCGCCGTACTGGTCTTCGGTGCCGCATTTCGGGCAGGTGCCCTTGATGAAGCGGTCGGCCAGGAACATTTTCTTTTCCGGGTCGAAATACTGGGTGATCGAACGTTGGGCGATGTGCCCGGCGTCACGCAGCTTCAGGTAGATCTGGCTCGACAGCTCACGGTTTTCTTCGGCGTGAGTGGAGTGGAAGTTGTCGAAGTCCACCAGGAATTCGGCAAAGTCGGCGCTGTGTTCAGCCTGGACGTTGGCGATCAGTTGTTCCGGAGTGATGCCTTCCTTTTCCGCGCGCAGCATGATCGCCGAACCGTGGGCGTCGTCGGCGCAGACATAAATGCACTGATTGCCGCGATGCTTCTGGAAGCGCACCCACATATCGGTCTGGATATATTCCAGCATATGGCCAAGGTGAATCGAACCGTTGGCGTAGGGCAGGGCGCTGGTGACGAGAATCTTGCGTGGTTCGGACATGTGGGGCTTCGCTACTTGATGAAACGGAGGTCGGCCACTATAAAGCGCCGGGAAAGATATTTCACCTCTGCAAATCGTTGCCGGACATGCCGTCCGGAGTGCAGAAGGGGTAGGATACCCGCCATCTTTTCCCAGTCTTGTTATCGGAGTTGCCCATGAGTGCCGTCACTCGCGCAGCGGTGGAAGCCGTCCTCAGCCAATACACCGACCCTTACCTGAACCAGGATCCGGTCAGCGCCGGTTGCGTGCGCAACATCGAAATTGCCGGTGACCGCGTCAGCGTGCAGCTGGAAATCGGTTATGCCGCCGGTCTGTTCAAGAGCGGCTGGGCGCAATTGCTGCAACTGGCCATCGAAAACCTCGACGGTGTGGTGTCGGCCAAGGTCGAAGTCAACAGCGTGATTGCCGCGCACAAGGCACAGGCACAGATTCCGGGGCTGGCCAACGTCAAGAACGTGGTTGCCGTGGCGTCGGGCAAGGGCGGTGTGGGCAAGTCCACCACCGCTGCCAACCTGGCGCTGGCACTGGCCCGCGAAGGCGCGAAAGTCGGGATCCTCGACGCCGATATTTATGGCCCGAGCCAGGGCATCATGTTCGGTATTCCCGAGGGCACCCGCCCGCAGATCAAGGATCAGAAGTGGTTCGTGCCGCTTCAGGCCCATGGCGTGGAAGTCATGTCGATGGCTTTCCTGACTGACGACAACACGCCAATGGTCTGGCGCGGGCCGATGGTCTCTGGCGCGCTGCTGCAACTGGTCACGCAAACCGCTTGGGGCGACCTGGATTATCTGGTGATCGACATGCCGCCAGGCACCGGCGACATCCAGTTGACCCTGGCGCAGAAAGTCCCGGTGGCCGGCGCCGTGATCGTCACCACACCGCAGGATCTGGCGCTGCTCGATGCGCGTAAAGGTGTGGAAATGTTCCGCAAGGTCAACATTCCGGTGCTTGGCGTGGTGGAAAACATGGCCGTGCACATTTGCTCGAACTGCGGACATGCCGAGCATCTGTTCGGTGAGGGCGGTGGCGAGAAACTGGCGACCCAGTTCGGCGTTGAACTGCTGGCTTCGCTGCCATTGTCGATGCTGATCCGCGAACAGGCCGATGGTGGCAAGCCGACGGTGATTTCCGAGCCGGACAGCCAGATCGCCATGGTCTATCAGGAACTGGCCCGCCACGTCGGTGCGCGGATTGTGTTGCAAGAAGCGGCATCGCCGGCGATGCCTAACATCACCATCAGCGACGATTGATGCCTGTGGTTTAAACAAAAACGCCCCGGTGCCTGTGCACCGGGGCGTTTTTCTTTGCGCGACAGCGGTCAGATGCGCAACCCGCCGTCCATCTCCAGAATCCGGCCGGTGTAATAGTCGTTCTCGAAGATGTACGCCGCCGAGTGGGCAATCTCTTCCGGCTTGCCCATGCGCTTGAGCGGAATGCCCGAGGTCATTTTCTCCAGCGCTTCAGGCTTCATGCCCAGGGTCATCTCGGTCTCGATGAAGCCTGGTGCAATGCCGGCCACGCGAATGCCGTAGCGCGCCAGTTCCTTGGCCCAGGTCACGGTCGCCGCAGCGACGCCAGCCTTGGCGGCGGAGTAGTTGGTCTGGCCGACGTTGCCCGCGCGGGAGATCGACGAGATGTTGATGATCGCGCCGCTGTTCTTCAGCTCGACCATTTTTGCCGCCACTTCACGGGTGCAGAGGAATACGCCGGTCAGGTTGACGTCGATCACCGCCTGCCACTGGGCCAGGCTCATCTTGGTCATTTCGCCGTCCTTGACCTTGAGCAGCAGGCCGTCGCGCAGGATCCCGGCGTTGTTGATCAGGCCGTGAATCGCGCCGAAGTCCTCGGCGACCTGGGCGACCATGTGCGTCACTTGCTCTTCATTGGCGACGTTGCACAGATAGCTGCGCGCCTCGACGCCCTTGGCCTTGCAGGCCGCGACGGCGTCATCGAGTTTTTCCTGATTCAGATCGACCAGTGCCAGCTTCGCGCCCTTGCCCGCGAAATACTCGGCCATCGAGCGGCCCAAGCCTTGGCAACCGCCAGTGATAATGATTACTTTGTCGTTGAGTTGCATTCGCATGCCCCCGAGAGCAGGTCAGAGTGGTGTCCTTTAGAGAGCCTCTCGATCTGCGCCTGACATGGCCCGGCTGCACATGAGAACTGCCCCAGTGACGACTGATACTTATCCGTGTCGCCCGTCCGTTTTTTTGACGGATTCTATTTAAGGAGTCATAAATTGAGCGTTGAAGCGGCTAAGAATGCCCGAGAATTGCTTCTCAAGGAATACCGTGGCGTGCTGTCGACCCACTCCAAATCAATGCCCGGTTTTCCGTTTGGCTCCGTGGTTCCTTACTGCCTGGACGAGCAGGGACGGCCGCTGATCCTCATCAGCCGCATCGCCCAGCACACCCACAACCTGCAGAAAGACCCGAAATGTTCGCTGCTGGTGGGTGAGCGCGAGGCTGACGATGTGCAAGCCGTTGGTCGCCTGACCTATCTGGCCGAAGCGGAAAAACTCGAAGACGCGGCCGCCATCGAAGCCGCTGCTGAGCGCTACTATCGTTATTTCCCCGATTCGCGGAATTACCACAAGGCTCACGATTTCGATTTCTGGGTGCTCAAACCCGTGCGCCATCGCTACATCGGTGGTTTCGGCGCGATCCACTGGGTCGATCATCTGACCCTGGCCAACCCGTTCGCCGGCAAGGCCGAAATCAGCATGGTCGAGCACATGAACAGCGACCACGCCAAGGCCATCGCCCATTACGTCGACCTCGCCGGGCTGCCGAAAACCGTACCGGCACAAATGGCCGGGATCGACACCGAAGGCATGCACCTGCGCATCGGTCAGGCGCTGTACTGGCTGCCGTTTCAAGCGCCTTGTCATACGCCGATACAAGTGCGCGAAGCCTTGGTTTCTCTGGCTCACGCCGAGGTCTGGCCAAAAAATGCAGTAGCCGACGCTTGAATTCACGAAAGGGCGACGTCATCTAAGGCTTACTGCAAGGCATTTCTTGCGTTGAGGAAACTTTGATGCGCCCTTTTTTGTTGCTCTTTCTGCTGTTCCCGGTGTTGGAGCTGTTCGTATTCGTCAAAGTGGCAGGTTCGATCGGATTTTTTCCGGCCCTGCTGCTGATCATTCTCGGCTCGATGTTCGGCGTATTTGTGCTGCGCGTCGCCGGACTGGCAACTGCCCTGCGTGCCCGTGAAAGCCTGAACCGCGGCGAACTGCCTGCGCAAACCATGCTCGAAGGCCTGATGCTGGCCCTGGCCGGTGGCCTGTTGATCCTGCCGGGTTTCATCAGTGACGTGGTCGGTCTGGTGCTGCTGTTGCCGTTCAGTCGTCGACTCGTCGCCAACAAAATGCGCCAGCGCGCCGAAGAGCAGGCCATGCGCCAGCGAGCGTTCGCCGATGACCTGCAACCTCGCGGCGGTCCGGCACCGCGCCAGCCTCTGGGCCGCGAAGGCGATGTAATCGAAGGCGAATTCGAACACCGCGACACCAAGTAACTTCTGCATCGACACGGCACCTTCGGGTGCCGTGTTCGTTTGCGGGGCGAGTTCATGCAGGCTGCATGAAAATTTTTTGACCCCCGCCCTTGTAATAAGCTTCTGCGCCCTTATGTATCGGTCACCGAAAGGTTCCGACATTTTGAGTCGGACAGACTTCCGCGGTTCGCTCGACGAACCGCAACCGGCGCAGGCCGGATTCGTTAAACCCGCCGGGACTACACCGGCCGATGAAAACCACAATTAGGAGAGATCGACAATGAAGCTTCGTCCTCTGCATGACCGCGTCGTCATCCGTCGCAGCGAAGAAGAAAAGAAAACCGCTGGCGGTATCGTCCTGCCAGGTTCGGCTGCTGAAAAAGCCAACCACGGTGAGATTCTGGCTGTAGGCCCGGGCAAGGCACTGGAAAACGGTGAAGTGCGCGCACTGTCCGTGAAGGTAGGCGACAAGGTTGTGTTCGGTCCGTACTCCGGCAGCAACACTGTGAAAGTCGACGGCGAAGACCTGCTGGTAATGAGCGAGAACGAAATCCTCGCCGTTATCGAAGGCTGATTACCCCCGTTCATTTTCCCGCTACTACAAAGTATTTAAGGAATATCGATCATGGCTGCTAAAGAAGTTAAATTCGGCGATTCCGCCCGCAAGAAAATGCTGGTTGGCGTAAACGTCCTGGCTGACGCGGTAAAAGCGACCCTGGGCCCGAAAGGCCGTAACGTGATCCTCGAGAAGAGCTTCGGCGCTCCGACCATCACCAAGGACGGCGTCTCCGTTGCCAAGGAAATCGAGCTGGAAGACCGTTTCGAAAACATGGGCGCGCAGCTGGTCAAAGACGTTGCCTCCCGTGCCAACGATGACGCTGGTGACGGTACTACCACTGCTACCGTTCTGGCACAGTCGATCGTCAACGAAGGCCTGAAAGCCGTCGCTGCCGGCATGAACCCGATGGACCTGAAGCGCGGTATCGACAAAGCGACCATCGCTGTCGTTGCCGAGCTGAAAAAGCTGTCCGCGCCATGCACCGACACTAAAGCGATCGCTCAGGTTGGCACCATCTCCGCCAACTCCGACAACTCCATCGGCGACATCATTGCCGAAGCCATGGAAAAAGTCGGTAAAGAAGGCGTGATCACCGTTGAAGAAGGCTCGGGCCTGGAAAACGAACTGTCGGTTGTAGAAGGCATGCAGTTCGACCGTGGCTACCTGTCCCCGTACTTCGTCAACAAGCCAGAGACCATGGTTGCCGAGCTGGAAGGCGCGCTGATCCTGCTGGTCGACAAGAAGATCTCGAACATCCGCGAAATGCTGCCAGTACTGGAAGCCGTTGCCAAAGCCGGCCGTCCACTGCTGATCGTTGCCGAAGACGTTGAAGGTGAAGCCCTGGCGACTCTGGTCGTGAACAACATGCGTGGCATCGTTAAAGTCGCAGCCGTCAAGGCTCCAGGCTTCGGCGACCGTCGCAAGGCCATGCTGCAGGACATCGCCGTTCTGACCGGCGGTACCGTTATCTCCGAAGAGATCGGCCTGAGCCTGGAAAGCACCACCCTGGAACACCTGGGTAGCGCCAAGCGCGTAACCCTGTCCAAGGAAAACACCATCATCGTTGACGGTGCTGGCGTTGAAGGCGACATCCAGGCGCGTATCGCTCAGATCCGTGCCCAGGTGGCCGAGACCTCCTCGGACTACGACCGTGAAAAACTGCAAGAGCGTCTGGCCAAGCTGTCCGGCGGCGTTGCAGTGATCAAGGTTGGCGCTGGTTCCGAAGTAGAAATGAAAGAGAAGAAAGCCCGCGTTGAAGACGCCCTGCACGCTACCCGTGCAGCCGTTGAAGAAGGCGTGGTGCCTGGCGGTGGCGTTGCGCTGATCCGCGCTCTGAACGCGATCATCAGCCTGAAAGGCGACAACGCCGACCAGGACGTAGGTATCGCTGTTCTGCGTCGCGCTGTTGAAGCACCGCTGCGTCAGATCGCTGCCAACAGCGGCGACGAGCCAAGCGTTGTGGTCAACGAAGTCAAGAACGGCAAAGGTAACTTCGGTTACAACGCTGCGACTGGCGAATACGGCGACATGATCGAAATGGGCATCCTGGACCCAACCAAGGTCACCCGTTCCGCTCTGCAAGCTGCATCGTCGATCGGCGGTCTGATCCTGACCACCGAAGCTGCTGTTGCTGACGCACCGAAGAAAGAAGGTGCAGTAGGCGGCGGTATGCCGGACATGGGCGGCATGGGTGGCATGGGCGGCATGATGTAAGCCAGCCTTACCCCGAAACGAAAAACCCCGCCTGCGATGAGCAGGCGGGGTTTTTTATTGTCCTGATTTTGTTATCTGGCGTTTGAGTAATCAGGCGTTTACCGGTTGCGACTTCATGACCGCTTCAGCTTTCACGGTCGGGCGATACAGCACCCAGTAATACGACCCCAGGCAGATCAGCCAGCAGAAAATTGCCGTCCACACGTTGTGCGAAAAGAAGTGCGCGCCCTGCATCATCCGGCTGATCGAGAACACCGAGCCCAGCGCAAAGGCAAAGATGAACGCCTGCCGCGCCAGTCGCGGGCGACGATCCCGCAGCACGAAGAACAGCGCGAACAAGGTGAAACCCGTTGCGGCATGGCCACCGGGCCAGCAGCGGCCGGGCTTGTCGGTCGGCGGACGGTGATCCAGCAGTTTGCTGTAGGTTTCATGGCCGCCGAACTGCTCAAGACTCCACGGACACTGCACGGCGGTCACTGCTTTCATCGGTGTCACGAATGACGTCGCCAGGCCGAGCGACAGCACCAGGCAACCCAGTTCACGCTTGAATGGCTTGAGCCGTTCAATGAAGAATGCAGCGATGAAACCGATGACGGAAAACACCGAAAACGCAATCACCACCTGTTTGGCGCGGTCGTGAAGGATGTTTTCCAGAAAGTAACTATGGCGTCCGATGAAGTCGCCGGCGGCGGGGTCGTAAAACATCCGGGCCAGGTTCATGTCCAGATCGGTCAGTTCGAGCAAGACCAGGATGGCGGCCGCGACGGCGGGTATCCCCAGGCACAGCCAAAAGTTCAGCGGGCGAGGGGCAGGGCGTACAACACTTGATGACATGAGGGATCCAGAACGGGAAAACGCCCCGGGGCATCAGCCCGGGGCGCTTCGATTAACGATCGCTGACTTGCGCGGCACCCTCCTTGGGCGCTTTCCAGCCAAGCAGCTGTTGCTTGAAGCCATAACTGGCGGTTTGGTAATACGTGATGGCGCGGCTCACCAGCGGGTCGTCGCTGTTGACCCGGGACTCGCGGCTTTCGGTCAGTGCGTCGTCGTGCCGGCGCAGGCCTTGGCGCGGGCTGAGGATCGCCAGATCCTTGCCGTCGAACAGCCCCAGATGCTGATAGTTGCCCACCACGACCCGAGGTGGCAGCGGGTTGTCCGCCAGCAGGTTGCGACCGAAGAACGTCGATTGGTAATCCAGGTTCAGCAGCCCCAGCAGAGTCGGTGCGAGGTCGACCTGACTGGCCAGTTGCGCGTTTTCCCGTGCTTCGATCAGCTTCGGTGCATAGATGAACAGCGGGATCTGGTAGTTGGTGATCGGCAGATCTTCCTTGCCCGCGCTGCCGGCGGTGTGGTCGGCGACGAAGATGAAGATCGTGTTGTCGAACCACGGTTTCTCACGCGCCTGCGCCAGGAACTGGCCGATGGCGTAGTCGGTGTATTTCACCGCACCATCGCGACCGTTGCCGGATTTGATGTCGATGCGGTTTTCCGGGTAGGTGTACGGGCGATGGTTCGAGGTCGTCATCAGCTGCAACAGGAAAGGTTGCTGCTTGGCGTAGTCGGCGTCCGCCAGCTTCAGGGTCTGTTTGTACAGATCCTCGTCGGCCATGCCCCAGGCATTCTTGAAGTGGATTTCCGACTCATCGACGCTGCTCTGGTCGACAACGCGATAGCCGTTGCCGCTGAAGAACGCGTTCATGTTGTCGAAGTAGCCACGGCCGCCGTAGACGAACACGCTGTCATAGCCGACCGCGCTCAATTGCTGGCCGAGGCTGGCGAAACCGCTTTCGCGACCAATGCGCTTGACGATCGAACGGCCCGGTGTCGGCGGAATGGCCAAAGTGATGGCTTCCAGGCCCCGGTCGGTACGGGTGCCGGTGGCGTAGAAATTGTTGAAGTACAGGCTCTGCTTGCGCAACGCGTCGAGGTTCGGCGTCAGGTTGCGGCCATCACCATTGCTGCCAAGATATTTGGCGCTGAGGCTTTCGATGGTCACCAGCACGATGTTCGGTTTGCGGGTGACACCCGGGTTATCGATATCGCGACGAATGTCCTGCGGATCCTGACCGACGAAGCGGGCATTGGGCTCGTTCAGTTCGGCACGCATCTGACCGGCGACTTTGTCCGCTGGCAGGCTCTTGTAGAACTGGCTGTAGTCCAGCTCGTTGTTACGGAACGCGGCGAAGAACTGATAGGGGCCGTTGCTCGCCAGTTCATTCTGATAGGCGTTGCCGCCCTGGGCCCGCGGGGCGTCCTGGCTGATCAGTTGCAGACTCAGACCCGCGACCACCAGCAGAGCCAGTGCATTCAGAAGGCGCCCGCGCAATGGTGGCAGCGGGGCATCCAGCGTCGCGTTGAACGGTTTGCGCAGTGCGAAACTCAGTGCGATGGCCAGCACCGCCAGGATGCTCAGCAACTTGCCGATCGGGTAGGACTCCAGCACGTTGTTCAGCACTTCGTCGGAATACACCAGATAATCGACGGCGATGAAATTGAAGCGCACCCCGAACTCATCCCAGAACAGCCATTCGGCCACCGCCGTGAACAGCATGGCGTACAGGCTGACGGTCAGCAGTCCCTGCAGGAACCAGCGGTGAGCGCGCCGCCGCCACAGGCCCGGCGGGCACAGCAGCAGATACAGGCCCATCGGCAGGGCCGCGTAGGCGAGAAAGCCCAGGTCGTAGACCAGGCCGACGCCGAACACGGACAGCGCACCGCCACCGGCCTCATCCAGATGAGTCAGCAGCAGTACGGTGCGAGTGAGGAGAAACACCACCAGCCAGGCGCCGGTGACCAACAACAGATAGCGCATAGGCGCTGTCTTGAAGAAACCCATTGTTTTCTTTTCCTTTTATCAATGGCGCGGGAGTTTCGCGGCGCCACTGTAGTCAGGTTGTGAATCGATAGTGAAAACTTTGTTAAAGATTTATTTCGTCCGGGCAATTTCATCTGCCGGGGCACCAGCGCTGGCCCTGAACCGAAACAGGCCTTAAGCTGCGCGGGCCATGACGGCCGTTACTGTGTACGGAAGAGGTGCCCATGCGAATTCTATTGGTCGAAGACAACCGCGATATCCTGGCCAACCTGGCCGATTACCTGGGCCTGAAAGGCTATACCGTCGATTGCGCCCAGGACGGTTTGTCGGGCCTGCATCTGGCTGCCACCGAGCACTACGACCTGATCGTGCTCGACATCATGCTGCCCGGTATCGACGGCTATACGCTGTGCAAGCGCCTGCGCGAAGACGCTCGCCGTGACACGCCGGTGATCATGCTCACCGCCCGCGACCAACTCGACGATCGCCTGCAGGGTTTCAAGTCCGGGGCTGACGATTACCTGGTCAAGCCCTTCGCACTGTCGGAACTGGCTGCACGAATCGAAGCCGTGATGCGCCGCACCCAGGGCGGCGGTCGTCGCTCCTTGCAGGTCGGTGATCTGAGCTACGACCTCGACACACTGGAAGTGACCCGCGAAGGCAAACTGCTCAAGCTCAACCCGGTGGGCCTGAAACTGCTCGCGGTACTGATGCAGAAGAGCCCGCATGTACTGCGCCGGGAAATTCTCGAAGAAGCCCTGTGGGGTGACGATTGCCCGGACAGCGACAGCCTGCGCAGCCACGTCCACCAATTGCGTCAGGTGATCGACAAACCGTTCGCCAAACCACTGCTGCACACCGTGCACGGCGTGGGTTATCGCCTGGCCGAGGGCCGCGATGGAGTTTAAGCAAAGCCTTGCCCAGCGGATCATCATCGCCTTTGCGCTGATGAGCGCGCTGGTGGCAGGGGCCTTCGCCATGGGCATTGTTGCGACCGTGCACCTGGTGGAAGAAAAACTGATTTCCGCAGGGCTGGGCGGCGACTTGCAGCGCCTGTTGTTGATGGACAACGTCTCGGACTGGAGCCATCGGCCGGAGCCGGATCAGCTGTTCTATTTCAGCGGCGGCCCGGGGGACTTCGAGCTGCCCAAGGATCTGCGACATCTGGATTCCGGGTTCCACGAAGTTTTCCGCGAGCAGTTGTCATATCACGCGATGGTCGAAATCGTCGACGGTCGGCGTTATGTGCTGCTGCAGGATCAAAGCGATTTCGAAGAGCGTGAGCGCGTACTGTTTGCCGTTGTGCTGGTGGGCTTCGTGCTCAGCCTGGCGCTGGCGGTTTTCCTCGGCTGGGTGCTGGCACGCAAGGTGATGGCACCGGTGGTCCGGCTGGCGCGTCAGGTGCGTCATCGCGATCAGTTGCTGGGCCTCGCACCGCCGCTGGCGCCGGACTACGCCGCCGATGAAGTGGGTGAACTGGCGGTGGCATTTGATGCGACGCTGGGGCGTTTGCGTCAGGCGCTGACGCGTGAACGGCTGTTTACCAGTGATGTGAGCCATGAGTTGCGCACACCGCTGATGGTACTGGCCACCTCATGTGAACTGCTGCTGGAGAACCCGGGCATCGATCAGCGCGGCCGTGCCCAGGTTGAGCGAATAGCCCGTGCCAGCGAAGAAATGCGCGAACTGGTGCAGACCTTCCTGATGTTGGCCCGTGCCCAGCGCGAAGATGCGGGGGCGGCGCCTCGGCACAGTCTGGGGCAGGTGGCGGACAATCTGTTGGGCGTGTGGCGCGAGCCGATCGAATCCAAGGGGCTGAAGCTGATTTTCGAGCCGGGCAACCCGCCGGACACCCCTTATAACGCCACACTGCTTAATGCCGTGATGGGTAACCTGCTGCGAAATGCCCTGCACTACACCGAGCAGGGTTTCATTCGTTTGACGCTCCGTGCCAACGGCTTTGTGGTCGAGGACTCGGGCGTGGGCATTCCCGAGGAGAAACGCGAGGCGATGTTCCAGCCTTTCGTGCGGGGCAGTGAAAAACGTGGAGAGGGCCTGGGACTCGGATTGTCATTGGTGCAACGCATCTGCGAGAACCAGGGGTGGAGCGTCACATTGAGTACGATGGAACCCAATGGCTGCCGTTTCGAGGTAGATCTGGGCAAACAGGAATCCCTCCCAAATGGCACAAAAAAGCTGCCAACCTGAACGAATCCTGTATAACCTTGAAATAGTTCGTGGGTTTACGCGACGTTTTTTTCACAAAGGGATGACCTGACGCTGACACGCGCCTGCCTAAGGTAGAGGCATCAGTATTCAGGAGTCCCGATGATGTCCGGCCCGATCAAGCTCGATTTTTCCGAAAAGTATGACGACAACCATGCGCAGAAATATCTGCGCAAGCATCAGGATGGCCTGGGGCGTCGTCTGTCCAACTGGCGGGATCAGCAGTTGGCCCGCAAAGCGCTGACCTTGGTCGGCGAACCGGGACTGGTGCTGGATCTGCCGTGCGGTGCCGGGCGTTTCTGGCCGTTGCTGGCGGAAAAACCCAATCGGGTGATCATCGGGGCAGACAACTCCGAGTCAATGATCAAGACGGCAATGCAGGCCCAACCGGCGGATGTGGTGAAACGGGTACAACCCTTGCACACATCGGCGTTCGACATCGCGTTGCCTGACAATGCCGTAGACAGCATTTTCTGCATGCGTCTGCTCCACCACATCGGTGAAGCGGAGCATCGATGGACGATTCTGCGCGAATTCGAACGCGTTACCCGGGACAGTGTGATCATTTCGTTGTGGGTTGACGGCAATTTCAAGGCCTGGAAACGCAAACGTGCTGAGAAAAAGCGCGGGCAGGAAGGTTACCAGAACCGGTTTGTGTTACCGGCCGCTACGGTTGAAAAGGAATTTGAAGAGGCGGGATTCAGGATCCAGGAACAACTGGACTTCATTCCGCTCTATGCCATGTGGCGAGTTTACGTACTACGCAAGAGGTAAGAGGATGGCAGTGCAATTTACAGCAGAAACGAGAGTTGCTCCCCAGGATCGCTTTGACTACTACTGGAACCAGCGCGGTGAGTGGGTGGAGGAACCCAATGTGCGTCGTGGTGGCGAAAGTGGCGTGCAGCGGGTGGTGGGGCGCGATGGTCAACTGCTGTATGCCAAACGCCAGACAGGACATATCTATCGCAGCTGGTTGCATCCGTTCGGTCGACCGACCGTATTGCGTGAACTGGATGCACTGACCGGCGTAACCAAACTCGGCGTCCGGGTGCCGGAAATCGTTTTTTGCGGGGCCCAGCCTGATCCGCAGCACAAATGGCGTGCCTTGCTGGTCACCAAGTCGCTGGACGGCTTCCAGGAACTTGAACAGTGGGAAGCGGCAGGTGGCCGCGAGCAGTACGGTGAAGCCGTGTATGAACGCGTGCTCAAGGATCTCGCCGAAAACCTGGCCCGCATGCACAAGGGCCGCTGGCAGCACAGCTGCATTTACATCAAGCACGTCTTTGTCCGCGTCACTGGCGAAGGCGACTCGGCCAAGGTCGAAGTGGCCCTGATCGATCTGGAAAAATGCCGTCAGCGCTTGACCGCTTACCGTGCGGCCTCCCATGACATGAAACAATTGCGCCGCCACTCGTCGTTCAGCCCTACGGACTGGAAAAAACTCGTCTATTTTTATGAGACGGCGTTTGGCAGCGCTATCAAGGGTTTATAGCGATGAAACTAGAAATTGCGCGAGGTTTGTTTCTGGTAGGAGCCTTGGCAGTTGCATCTTTGGCGGTGGCGGCCTGGGAACAGCCACGCATGCAAGTGATCGGGGCATCGAGCAACGATGCCCATTGTCCGATGCCGCGGGTGGCGAAAGCCTCCGTGGCAACCAAGCCCGACCATGATTTACTGCTGTTCATGTTCGGACTTTCTCAAGGGATGAGGCCGCAGAGTTGAATCGATTGAAACGAGCCAAAGGCCTCGCAGATGCGAGGCCTTTTTTGTGCGCGTGTGTAAATGGCGGTTACGGGGCGGGGGCGGGATCGGGTTTGGCCAGCACGGTGTAGACACAGGGCAGGACGAACAGCGTAAACAACGTCCCGATCGACATCCCGGTGGCAATCACCGTCCCGATATCAAAACGGCTCACAGCACCCGCGCCACTGGCCAGGATCAGCGGCACCATGCCGAACACCATGGCTGCGGTTGTCATTAGCACGGGTCGCAGGCGAATCGCCGCTGCTTCCTCGACCGCTTCACGGGGCGTCAGACCCTTTTCCTTGCGCAACTGGTTGGCAAATTCGACGATCAGGATTCCGTGTTTACTGATCAGGCCGATCAGTGTCACCAGCCCGACCTGGGTGTAGATATTCATGCTCGACCAGCCGAGGAACAGCGGAATCAGCGCTCCGCAAATCGACAGCGGTACGGTCACCAGAATCACCAACGGGTCGCGGAAACTTTCGAACTGTGCCGCCAGCACCAGGAAAATGATCGCCAGAGCCAGGGCGAAGGTGACCCACAGCGCGCTGCCTTCCTGTACGAACTGTCGTGAAGCGCCACCATAGTCGAAAGCAAAACCGGCGGGCGCTTCTTCCCGGGCGATCTGCACCACGTTATCAATGGCCTCGCCCATGCTGACCAGCGGGAACCCGGACAGCTTCGCCGCGTTCAGTTGCTGGAACTGGTTGAGCTGTCGCGGTCGTGCCCGGTCGGTCACGGTGATCAGTGTCGACAACGGCAACAGCTCGCCCTGGGTGTTTTTCACGTAGTAGTTGTTCAGCCAGTCCGGGTTGTCACGGTAGGCCCGCTCAACTTGGGCGATGACTTTGTAGCTGCGGCCCTCAATGGTGAATCGGTTGATCTCCGCTTCGCCCAGCAGAGTGGCGAGGGTGCCGCCCAGATCCAGCATCGACACACCCATCTGCGCCGCCTTGGCGCGGTCGATATCGACCACCACTTCCGGTTTGTCGAAGGCCAGGTCGAGGTCGACGAACGCGAACTTGCCCGACTCCATGGCGCGTTTCTTGATCCGGTCAGCCACCTGCAGCAACAGCTCGTAGTCGTTGGCCGTGTTGATCACGAACTCGAACGGCAGGCCCTCGCCGGTGCCGGGCAGGGAGGGCAGGTTGAAGCCGAAGATCTGCAGGCCGGGAATGCTGCCGAGCTTGCCTTGTACCTCGGGAAGAATCTGCATCTGGGTGCGGCTGCGTTCGTTCCATGGTTTGAGCAGGAAACCACCGATGCCGCTCTGCACACCGTTGTAGCCGTTGATCTGGAACGAGGAGTAGTACTCCGGGAATTCCTTGAAGATCTTCACGAATTCTTCGGTGTAGGTGTTCAGATAATCGAGGTTGGTCGGTTGCGGCGCGTTGGCCATCATGAAAATGATGCCCTGGTCTTCGTCCGGTGCCAGTTCCGATTTGGTGAACTTGAGCAGCACCGGAATCAGACACAGCACGATCACCGCGAACACCAGCACCACCGGCCGGGTGTTGAGCGTGCCATGGAGCATGCTCTGGTAGCGTCGCTTGAGGTTATCGAAGATCCGGTCGAGGCGATGGGCCAGTCCCGTTGGGTTCTCCTCGTGACGCAACAGCAGGGCGCACATCATCGGCGACAGGGTCAGGGCAACGATGCCGGAAATCACCACGGCCCCGGCCAGTGTCAACGCAAACTCCTTGAACAACGCCCCGGTCAGCCCGGTGAGGAAACCAATCGGCGCATACACTGCCGCCAGCGTGATGGTCATCGAGACCACTGGCATCGCGATCTCCCGGGCGCCTTCGAGTGCAGCATCCAGCGGTGTCTTGCCTTCCTCTATATGCCGGTGGATGTTTTCCACCACGACGATGGCATCGTCCACCACCAGACCGATGGCCAGCACCATCGCCAGCAGGGTCAGCAGGTTGATCGAGTAGCCCATCATCTGCATGAAGAACATCACGCCGATCATCGACAGCGGAATGGTGACCACCGGGATCACCACTGAACGCAAGGCGCCGAGAAACAGGAACACCACCACGATCACGATCAGCACCGCTTCGAACAGGGTTTTCACCACTTCGTCGATGGAAGCCTGGATGAACAGCGTGGCGTCGTAGGCGATCTCGCTCTTGAGGTTGGGCGGCAACTGGGCCTCCAGCTCCGGCATGATCTTGCGCACTTCCTTGATCACATCGAGCGGGTTGGCCCCGGGCGTCGCCTTGATCCCGATGTACACCGAGGGTGTACCACCGAAGGAACTGATGGAGTTGTAGTTCTCCGCACCCATTTCCACCCGCGCGACATCGCTCAGCAGCACACGGCTGTCGCCACTGACCTTGAGCGGAATCTTGCCGAAGGCCTCGGCGGACTTCAGTTCGGTGTTGGCGTTGATGCTGGTGACCACGTATTCGCCTTTCACCTCACCAGCGGCGGAGAGGAAGTTGTACTGGCGCACCGCGTTGGTCACATCGCTGGCACTGAGGCCGAAACCGGCGAGCTTCACGGGGTCGATCCACAGGCGCATGGCGAACACCTGGTTGCCGAGGATTTCCGCTTCTGCCATGCCTGGCAGCGTCGCCAGTTTCGGCTGGATCACTCGCGACAGGTAGTCAGTGATCTGCGGATTGCTCAATTCCTTGCTGAAGAAGCTGATGTACATCAGCGCCGAGGCATCGGCGGATTCCTTGCTCAGCACCGGGTCTTCGGCATCCTGCGGCAGTTTGTTCTTCACCTCGTTGGCCTTGGCCAGCAGTTCGGTGAACAGTCGGTCGCTGTTGGAGCCGATGCGCGCGTAGATCGAAATTACCGAGAAGTTCTGGCGACTGACCGAGGTCATGTAGTCGATGCCTTCGGCACTCGCCAGGCTCTGTTGCATCGGCTGGGTGATGTAGCCCTGGATGGTTTCGGCGTTGGCCCCGGGATAGGCGGTAGTCACCGTGATCAGGGCGTTTTCCATCTGTGGATACTGGCGCAACGGCAGCTTGCTCCAGGCCTGGAAGCCCAGCAGCACAATCAGCAGGCTGACCACGGTGGCGAGCACCGGGCGGCGAATGAACGGATCGGTAAAGGCCATGAGGATTCCTTGATCAGTCGGCGCGGCGCGGACTGTTCTGCTCGCCGAGGGTCTTGTCTTCGCTGATGGCGATGTGGGCGCCGTTGTCCAGTTTGATCTGGCCGGCCGTCACCACTTGCTCACCGCTCTGCACGCCCTTGTTGATCATCACCAGGCCCTCGCGGCGCTCACCGGTTTCAATGAACCGACGCTCGGCGATCAGCACCGGCTGGCCCTTGTCGTCTTTTTCGACGCTGCCGTCCTCGGCTTTCTTCTGCCCGACCACGTAAATCGAGTTGCCGTAGAGGGTGTAGGTGATCGCGCTTTCCGGCACGACGATGTGTTTCTGCGGATCCGGCAGCAGCACTTCCAGGCTGGCGAACATGCCCGGCAGCAACTTGCCATCGGGGTTGGCCAGCGTCGCGCGAACCAGAATGTTGCGGGTGGTGCTTTCGACAATCGGGTTGATCGCGCTGATGGCGCCGGGAAAATTCTGGCCGGGATACGCGGCTACCGAAATCTGCACCGGTTGACCGATGGCCAGTTTCGGCACTGATTGTTCGGGCACATAGAAGTCGGCGTAGAGGCTGCTCAGGTCCTGCAGGGTGGCGATTTTCGTGCCGCTGGCGAGGTAGTCGCCGACGTCCACCTGACGAATGCCGATGGTGCCGCTGAACGGGGCGACGATGCGTTTTTTCGCCAGCGATGCATTGAGCTGATTGACCGTGGCGCGGTTCTTTTGCAACACCGCCGAGAGTCGGTCGAATTCGCCCTTGGAGATGGCGCTGCTGCCCACCAGTTGACTGCCGCGACCGAAATCCAGTTGCGCCAGTCCGAGGTCGGCCTTGGCGGTTTCCAGCAAGGCGGATTCGACGGCGCTGTCGAGTTGCAACAACGGTTGCCCGGCCTTGACCTTCTGGCCTGATTCGAACTTCAGCTCGGTGACGGTGCCGGCCACTTCCAGGCTCAGCTCGACACCTTGCAGTGCCTTGAGTGTACCGACGGTAGGCAGGCGCATCTGCCACGGGCGCTCGGCGGCGGTGGCCACGGCGACACTGATCGGCGGTTTCGGTTTGGCAAAACCCTGGATCATCGTGTAGATCGAGAAGGCCTTGTAACCGGCGAGGAGCAGAACGATCAGCAGTACAACACCCAACATGATCAGCATGCGGCGACGCAGCATATTCCAGTTCCTTGGAGAAAATCAGGCGAGACAGGCGGGCACATTACCCTGAGTCCGGCAGGGATTCCAACTGCCAGTTTTTACCGGGTGTAAAGGAGGAGGGTGCACAAAAGCGGTGCCGCCGACCGGGCGGTCGGCGGCGATTTTCAGGCCATCAGATGAAGATGGTTGTCCCAGAGCCCCGCCGGCAGTTCCAGCGGTTTGGCCAGCAGTTCGTCCTGGCGGCAATCGTAATAGCGGCAACGTCCTTGCCCCGAGGTCACGACGAAGCCGTCCTTCACTGCACCGACACCGGCGCAGTCGGGTAACGGTGCATCGAGGCGTACTTCGCCGCTGTCCAGATCCCAGATGAAGAAGCGGTTGCCGCGCGGTGCGGTCAGCGCCACCAGCCGCAGATCGCTGTGCACGGCGACGCTGGCGGTGTAATGACCCATAGACTGCAACTGGTGCTCAGGCACCGGGAACGCCACGAATGGCTGGCCCGGACGCTTGATCGCCAGCAGATCGGAACGCTCCTGGGACGGCCCCATGAATTGCTGGCCGGCGACGATGGTGCCGTCGCTGGCGATCCCCAGATGGCGCACGCTGTTCATTTGCTGGGCGAGGGTTTCCTTGCTCAGCAAAGTGCCGTCGCGCTGCATCAGCACCAGGCTTGGTTCCATGGCGTCGAGGTTCATGTCGACCCGGCTTTCGGCCTCGGTGCGGATCCCGCCGTTGGCCACCACCAGGGTTTCACCGTCGGGCATCCACGACACCTGATGCGGGCCGAGACCGTGGGTGGAGATCTCGCCGCTGTGCACCAGTCGTTCACCCTCGAACTTGTACACCCCGAGCAGGCCGCGGCCCGGATCGGTGGTGTCGTTCTCGGTGGCGTACAGGTAGTCGCCGCTGTGGTGGATGACTGCGTGGCCGTAGAAGTGCCGGTTCGGCTGCGAGGTCACGGTCTGCAGCAACGCACCGTTGCGCAGGTCGATAAGGTAACTCTCGGTGCCCGGACGCCGGGCGACGAACAGCGCGATCGGCAGCGTCGGGTGATTGATGATGTCGTGGCAGCGCTGGCCGACTTCGGTGGCGAACACTCGCGTGCCGTCCAGTCGATAGCCGACGGCGTAGTGCTTGCCGTCGACGTCGTCCCGCGCCGACAACAGCAGTGGGCTCTGATCCTTGCGCTTGAACAGCGTCCAGCCGCCCAGTGTCACTGCTCCCAGCAGCAAACTACCTAAAGTCAGAGCCTGGCGTCGCAGCATGGCACTTGCCCTCATCAGTCACCGTCGTTGGCGTTGAAGCCCAGTTGGATGCCCAGCGCCTTGGCCAGTTCGCCTTCGTGCAGGCGATGGACGACGTTGAGGCTGTCGTAGATGTCGTTGAGTTGCTGGCGACCGGCGTCGTCTTCGAGCATTTCGGTCAGCGAGCGCTGGGTGCTGCCGAACAGCTTGAGCGAGGCTGCGTACGCCGCGTCGACCTTGTCCGCCAACGGTTTCTGCTCGGCCGGCAGCAAGCCGCGCAGGCCTTTGTTGTCGACACCTTCCCAAACGGTCTTGGCGGCGGCCAGGCTGGCTTCCATGGCCGTCAGAGACGACTGGCTGCGCCATGCATCGGCCTGGAACGGTTGCGGCACGCCTTTGCTCTGACGGCCCATCGGGGTGCCGAGTTTTTTCTTCAGGGTGTCGAGGGCAGTGACCTGTACCCGCAGCAGATCGGCGATTGCTTCGTGGGAGTCGGCGTAGCGCTGGTTGGGGAACTTGCTCATCTGCGCAAGCATGCCGTCGGTGTTGTTCCAGCTGCTGAGGATTTCCTCAGCCAGGAGTTTCTGGCGCTCGCCGATGGCCACCAACAGCGGGCAGTACTTGGCTTTCTGTTCGTCGTTGGCCACGTCAGGCTTGGCGTCGAACAGGATGTATTCATATGCCGACAGGCCCTGGACCACGACGCTGGATTTGGCCAGTGCAGCGGCATCGATCTGCGGCTGGGCGGTGACCAGTTGCTCGACCTGACGGCCGACCAGGTTTTTCTTGTCCGGCCAGAACTGCACCTGCCACGAACGGTTGCCCTCGGCCAGCGGGCCGATCAGCAGCGGTTGCAGCTCGGCCCAGGCTTTCTGCGCATGCAGGAAGTCGGTGCGGGCGGTGTCCAGGGACTCTTTGCCCTGGCAGTAGGCGAGGGCGCTGACGGCCAGTTGCTTGTCGGCTTCGACCCAGCGGGTGTAGGTCGGCAGGATCACCGATTTGGCGATGGCCGCCGAAGTGACGGCTTGCGGATCCTGCGGCGAGCAGGCGCCGAGGGCCAGTGCGGCAAGGCTGGTGAACAACAGCTTGGGACGGAACATGTCGGGCTCCCGATTCTTTTAAGTGTTTAAAGTGAATTCAAGAACGCCAGCAGCGCGGCACGCTGCTCGGCATTGAAAGACAAAACCTGTTGCTGTGCCGCCTTCGCTTCGCCGCCGTGCCAGAGCACGGCTTCGAGCAGGTTGCGGGCTCGGCCGTCGTGCAGAAACTGAGTGTGGCCGCTGACCGCCTGCGTCAGGCCGATGCCCCACAACGGCGGGGTGCGCCAGTCGCGGCCGCTGGCCTGGAATTCGGTGCGGTTGTCGGCCAGGCCTTCGCCCATGTCATGCAGCAGCAGATCGCTGTACGGGCGAATCACTTGATTGGCCAGTTCAGGTTCGGCCGCGTTGGCGGCGGTGGTGTATTTCGGCGTGTGACAGGACTGGCAGCCAGCCTGGAAAAACAGATTCTTGCCGGCCATCACCTGAGCATCGTTGACGCCACGGCGTGCGGGAACAGCGAGGTTGCGGCTGTAGAACAGCACCAGGCGCAGGATGTTGTCGCTGACTTCAGGTTCGCCGTCCGGGCCATTGCCATTCGGCGCCTGTTTGCAGGCGATTTGCGCGTCGGTGCAGTCATCAAATGGTCTCAGGCTTGTGGTGAGGCCCATGTCACCAGAAAACGCGTGAACATTTTGTTGATTGAGGTTCGGTTGTCCGGCTTTCCAGCCAAATCGCCCCATGACCGTCTTCTGCTGAGCGTCATCCCAGACCCGGTTGGGCCGGCCGTTGATGCCGTTGTTCTCTTTGGCCTGCGCGGCGGCGTTGGCGAGGATCGCTTCTTCGGGGATGGCTTCGAGCAGACCCAGGCCGATCATCGGTGGCGCAACGCGTGCGGAGAAACGTGTGTCCGGGTGCATCGGGCCGTAGCCGAGTTGGGTGATTTGCAGAACCGGTTTGCGCAGTTCGATTTCGGTGCCGTCCTTGAAGCGCACCGGCACTGGCGTGTAATCGACCCGCACCTTGCCTTCCGGTGCAACGCCGGGCACGGCCATGTCCTGGAACTGCCCACCGTAGACCGGCTCCGGCACGACGCCGACCTGCTCGATCAATCTGGCGTACTGCGGCGCATCGGGAATCGACAGGCGCACCAGCATCGACACGGCGTTGGGCGCATCCGGCGTCGGCGGATGTCCGCGCCCGTCCTTGATGTGGCAACCCTGGCAAGCGTTGGTGTTGAACAACGGGCCGAGGCCATCGCGGGCGGTGGTGGTCGACGGTGCGATCACCCAGGGGCTGCGAAAGAAACTGTTGCCGACGCTGAAATCCACCCGACGCGAAGGTGGCAGGTTGGCCGAGGGCAGGGAAAATGAATTCTGATCGGTCTTGCGTACGGTCGTGGCGCCGCCGGAGCGGGCTTCGCCGGGCTCGGCCTTGGTGAAGCGCGGGGCGTCATCGCAGGCACTCAAGCCAAGGGCCAGAAACAGTGCGGACAAGCGAAGAGGCAGCGACGGCATCAGACTTCCTGCGGACGGGCAAAAATAAAGGCGCAAAGTCTAACAGGGCGAGGGGGTTTGAATAAGAGGAATTATCGTTTGCTTGATACAAGTCAGGCCGGCCGAAACGAACAAGGCGGCCCGAAGGTCGCCTTGTTCAGTCAGACAGCGATGATCAGAACTCGTGATCAGCGTTGTCCGGGTTCAGGTCGCTGATGCCCAGTTTGCCGGCAGCGGCTTCGATCGAACCGGTCTGCTTGACCAGCGAGGCGATGGCGTCACGGACGATCTGGTTGCCGGCGGTGTTGCCGGCGGCGATCAACTGGTCGTAGTGCTCACCCTTGTTGGCGTGATCGACCATGACTTGGATCTTGGCCTCGGTAGCGGCCAGATCGGCTTTCAGGGCGGTGTCGGCAGCCGGATCAACCTTGGCTACCAGCGACGACAGGCTGGCGCCGGTCATTTTGGTGCCGTCGACGCGGGTGTACTCGCCCAGGTAAACGTTACGAATACCCTTGGCATCGTAGAAGTGCGAGTTGTGGGTGTTGTCGCTGAAACAGTCCTGTTCGTCTTCCGGGGAGTTCGCTTCCAGGGACACTTTCATGCGCTCGCCTGCCAGCTCGCCCAGTGACAGGCTGCCCATGCCGAACAGCATTTTGCGCAGGCCGCTTTCAGCCGGTTCGGCTTCCAGGGTGGCGCGGTAGTTGTCGGCCACGTTCGGCTTCCAGTTGCCGACCATTTCTTCCAGGTCGCTGACCAGCAGTTGAGTCACGGCTTTCAGGTAGGCACGACGACGATCGTTGTGACCGCCCGTGGCGCCGGCGCCTTCCAGGTAGTCCGACGCCGGACGGTTGCCGGCGCCAGGGCCGGTGCCGTTCAGGTCCTGGCCCCAGAGCAGGAATTCGATGGCGTGGTAGCCGGTGGCAACGTTGGCTTCGGAACCGCCCAGCTCGTTCAGGCTGGCGAGTTTTTCCGGAGTGATGTCCTTGACGTCGACCTTGTCTTCGCCGACCTGTACTTCGGTGTTGGCGATGATGTTGGCGGTGGCGCCTGGGTTGCCCAGTGCGTGTTCGTAGGATTTGTCGACGTAGTCGATCAGGCCTTCGTCCAGAGGCCAGGAGTTAACCTGACCTTCCCAGTCGTCGATGATGGTGTTGCCGAAGCGGAACACTTCGCTCTGCAGGTAAGGAACGCGCGCGGCAACCCAGGCTTCACGTGCGGCCTTCAACGTCTCGGCGTTTGGCTTGGCAAGGAATGCATCGATAGCGGACTGCAGGGTTTTCGCGGTGGATTCGGCATCACTGTAAACGGCGAAGACCATGTCGGCGTAGTGCGCGACCACAGCCTTGGCAGCGGCTTCGTCGACTTTACCGGCAGTGGCAGGAGCCGCTGGCGCGGCGGTGCTGGCGGCTGGCGTCGGCGCTGCCGGAGCGGCGGCCTTGTCTTTACCTTCGCCGCAACCGGCGAGGGAAATGGCGATGGCCAGCAGACTGGCGGTAGCCAGAGGCATACGAATCATGGCGAACATCCTGCTTCGGTAATTGAGTGGACAGGCGCGTGGGTGCGCAAAGCTGCGACATAATGCAAATCTTTCGCATTATGTGTAAAGGGTTGTAGCTGGAAATATTTCCTATTTGCGCAGGGTTTGCGCTGGATCAACCGCGTACACCATGCCCGGCGGATCAAGCACTTTGCCGGGCTTCGCAGGCTGTTTTCAGAGAATTGCCGCGTTGCTGCGTTGCGCCTGCTTGAGATAGGCGCTCAACTCCCGCGCCGGCAGCGGCTTGCTGTAGTGATAGCCCTGACCTTCGTGGCAGCCTTCGGAGATGATGTAGGTCTCCTGTTCGGCGGTTTCCACGCCTTCGGCGATCACCTGCATGCCCAGGCTCTTGCCCAGTTGAATGATGGCGCGAACGATGGTCGCGTCATCGTCGTCATCCAGCAGATCCTGGACGAAGCTCTTGTCGATCTTGATCTTGTCCAGCGGCAGACTCTTGAGATAGCTCAGCGAGGAGTAGCCGGTCCCGAAGTCGTCGATGGCGATCAGTGCGCCGGAGCGGCGCAGGCTCAGCAAGTGCTGGGCGGCGGTGCTGATGTCTTCCATCAGGCCGGTTTCGGTGACCTCCAGTTCCAGGCTGCGCGGTGGCAGGCGGTACATCTGCAACAGGTTGTTGACCACTCTCGGCAGCTCGGCGTGGTGCAGTTGCACGGTGGACAGGTTAACCGCCATGCGCAGGTCGACGAAGCCCTGATCGTGCCACTCGCGCAGCTGCTTGCAGGCCTGATCCAGCACCCACTCGCCGATGGCGATGATCGTGCCGTTCTGTTCGGCCAGCGGAATGAACAGGTCCGGCGGCACCAGACCATGTTCCGGATGTTGCCAGCGAATCAGCGCCTCAACGCCGACCACACGGTGGTCGCGGTAGCTGATCTGTGGCTGGTAGACGAGGTAGAACTGGTCGCGCAACAGCGCATCACGCAGGTCTTTTTCCAGCTCGCGACGTCGGCGCATTTCGCTGTCGACGCTGGCGATATAGAACTGATAGCGGTTGCGCGAGCGGGTCTTGGCCAGGGTCATGGTCTGCTCGGCTTTCTGCAACAGCTTCTCGGTGCTGTCGCCATCCTCCGGGAACAGGGTGATGCCGATGGTGGCGCGCAGGCGGATTTCCTGATGATCGAGGGCGAATGCGGCCTCCAGATCATCGAGGATGTTTTGCGCCAGTTCCGCCGCTTCGTAAGGTTGTTCGATATCGGCCTGCACCAGGGCGAACTGGTCGCCACCCAGGCGGGCGAGGGCACCTAGGCGGCCGCTATGGGCGCGCAGTCGATCCGCCAGGGCCAGCAGCAATTGGTCGCCGGTCTGGTAGCTGAATTGTTCGTTGATGCCTTTGAAGTCATCCAGCCCCACGCACAACACCGCGACCCGTCGCTGAAGCTTGCCGGCATCCACCAGAATCTTGTCCAGTTGTTGCTGCAGTTGTTGACGGTTCGGCAGGCCGGTGAGGAAGTCGTACTGGGCCATGCGCAGCAGACTGTTTTCCGCTTCGTGGCGCAGGTGGGTGTTTCGTTCGATGGATTCGAGCAACTGGTTGGCGGTGTTGATCCAGATACCGAGTTCGTTTTTCTCGTGACCCTTGAGCTGTGGAATCTTGTGTTCGCTGGGGCGGTCCGGGTTGATTTCGGTGAGGTGCTCGATGATCCGCGACAGCGGCTTGGTCAGCAGCCAGTGATAGACCAGATACAGCACCAGGCCCATGGCCAGGGCACGCAGCACGCCGGAAATGAAGATGATCACCGAACTGACGATAAAACCCTGGCCATACGTGGCGGTGTCGAGGGTGATGCTCAAGTCGCCGTAATATTCGCTGTAGGGGCCGCGTCCCACCAGCTGGGTGGTGAACGTGCGCTCCTGGCCGAGGATCAGGTCGGTCAGCCAGCGGCTGTTGGAATGCTGCAGTTCGCGGGATTTCTGCGCGAGCATCGCTTCGTTGGGATGGCCGATGGAGGCCTGGCGCACGGCGTCATCCTGGAACAGGCCTTCGATTACCTGCATGCCCATCTCTCGGTCCAGGCTGTAGACAGCCTGGGTGGAGGGATCGCGGAACATGTCGAGGATGCGCTCGGCATCGCTGGCGACAGCCTGGCGTGTTTTATAAGCATCGAAAACGATCTGCGCGCAGCTCAAGACCACGCCGACGATCAATGCCGACAGGAGCACGACCCGGAGCAACTTCACCGACAAGCTGTTCTTGAGTTCCAGCTTCAAAGGGTTATTCCTTGTTCCGTGCGGGTAGCGTCAAGTTGCCATGAGTATTGGCAATCCCGTGTTGGCAGTCAAAGGGACAATCGAACTGCGGAAAGTTTGTCCGTGGCCTTGGCCGAAATGCGGCTGCCTGGAGTATTTGCCCTGGTTGTACTGTGTCGGTAGTTTTGCTCTCCAACTTGAGGGGCGTCTGACAATTTTTCCTCTGTTGATGTTAGTCCGCTGTGGCTTGGGAGCAAGGGGACAAGGGCTGCTTTGCGTGTGGGAAATGGCCCTGTTTGCGATGAGATTCGCCCTCGCGCTTTTCGCAGGCATAAAAAACCCGGCAATAGCCGGGTTTTTTGTCTGGCACGCAGCTTAAGCGGTGAAGGTCTTGCCTTCGAACTGCTCGGCCACGAACTTCCAGTTGACCAGGTTCCAGAACGCCTCGACGTACTTGGGACGCAGGTTACGGTAGTCGATGTAGTAAGCGTGTTCCCAGACGTCGCAAGTCAGCAGCGGGGTGTCGCCGCTGGTCAGCGGGTTGCCGGCGCCGATGGTGCTGGCCAGCGCCAGGGAACCGTCAGCCTTTTTCACCAGCCAGCCCCAGCCGGAACCGAAGGTGCCGATCGAGGTTTTGCTGAACTCTTCCTTGAACTTGTCGAACGAACCAAAAGCCGCGTTGATGGCTTCAGCCAATGCGCCGGTTGGTTGACCACCGGCGTTTGGCGCCAGGCAGTTCCAGTAGAAGGTGTGGTTCCAGACCTGAGCGGCGTTGTTGAAGATGCCGCCCGAGGAAGTCTTGACGATCTCTTCCAGGGTCTTGCCTTCGAACTCGGTGCCTGGCACCAGGTTGTTCAGGTTCACGACGTAGGTGTTGTGGTGCTTGTCGTGGTGGAATTCCAGGGTTTCCTTGGAAATGTGCGGCTGCAGGGCATCGTGTGCGTAAGGCAGCGGCGGCAATTCGAAAGCCATGATGATTCTCCTAATCAGGTCTGTTGCGGTGAGCGCAAGGCCGATCACGGGCGGCCAGAAATGCACCGGCGAGTTTTTACTCTTTGCGGCGCAGGGTTCGGATCATAGCACCGGGGGTGCGGCATAACCACGCAACAACTGTGTGGGATAGAGGTTCCAGAGCTGTTTGGAATAATCACGAGGCCAGAATGAGCTGACCGGCCACCGTGAACATCATCACAGCCACCAACAGATCAAGAATTCGCCAGGTACTTGGCCGCGCCAGCCATGGGGCGAGCCATGCTGCGCCAAACGCCAGAGTGAAAAACCACAGCAGCGAAGCGCTCGCCGCGCCCACGACATAAGCGCCGGGCACCGATTGTTGCGCGCCGAGGGAGCCGATCAGCAGCACGGTGTCGAGATAAACGTGCGGGTTGAGCAAGGTCACCGCCAGTGCGCTGAGCATCACCGCGCGCAATGAACGCACGGTCTGGTTTTCACCCTGTTGCAGGCTCTGTTTAGAGAACGCCCGGCGCAATGCCTGGCTGCCGTACCAGATCAGGAACACTGCACCGCCCCAGCGGGCAACCGCCAGCAACGTCGGATTTTGCGCCAGCACCGTGGCCAGGCCGAACACGCCTGCCGCCACAAGTAACGCATCGCAGGCGACGCACAGCGCGGCGACCGGCAGGTGATGTTCACGACGCAGGCTCTGGGCCAGCACAAAGGCGTTCTGGGTGCCGATCGCCATGATCAGCCCGAACGCCACCAGCAAACCGTTGGTATAGCTTTGCCACATGACAATTACTCCGCGTTGGCTGCGAGATCGCGCAGCACTTGCATGGCACGTTCGGCGTCGGCCTGACCGACGAACAAATGATCGTGGTAGTAGCCGGCAATCACGTTGCAACTGATGCCGGCCTTGCCCAGTGCGGTGGCGAACGCGGCGGTCAGGCCGACGGCTTCCAGCGCCGAATGCACGTTCAACGTGATCCACGCGGCGACATAGTCAAAGCTGAAACCGGCGCGCTCGGCGTGGGACCGTTCGAGAATTACCGTCAGGCCTTCCCGTTCGCGGAAACTGCCTACGACCTCCAGACCGCTCGGCATTTGCCCGTCGCGCAAGGTGCAGAACACGTATTCGCCGGCATTGAGCTGCGGGCTCATGCTGCGCAGCAGGGTGGTCAACGAGGTTTCGCCAGCCATGGGGAGGGTCCTTGATAAAGAGTGCTTGCTGGCTATTCTCCCGGTTGACGCTGTATAAGAAAAACCAATAGTGCTGATCGCTCATTAGGAAAACTGATGTTCGACTACAAATTGCTTTCCGCCTTGGCCGCCGTGGTCGAGCAGGCCGGATTTGAACGGGCGGCGCAGGTGCTGGGCCTTTCACAATCGGCGATTTCCCAGCGGATCAAACTGCTGGAGGCGCGGGTCGGCCAACCGGTGCTGGTACGCGGGACGCCGCCGTCGCCGACCGAGATCGGTCGGCGCCTGCTCAACCATGTGCAGCAGGTGCGCCTGCTCGAACGGGATCTACAGACGCTGGTGCCGGCGCTGGACGAAGAGGGCCTGCCGGAACGGCTGCGTATCGCCCTGAATGCCGACAGCCTCGCCACCTGGTGGGCCGAGGCGGTGGGCGACTTCTGCGCCGAACAACATCTGTTGCTGGACCTGATCGTCGAGGACCAGACCGTCGGTCTCAAGCGCATGCGTGCGGGTGAAGTGGCAGCCTGCGTTTGCGCCAGTGAACGGCCGGTGGCGGGCGCCCGCAGTGTGTTGCTCGGGGCGATGCGCTATCGCGCGCTGGCCAGCCCGGCATTCATCGAGCGGCATTTTCCCGATGGTGTGCGTGCCGAACAATTGCCGCGCACTCCTGCACTGGTCTTCGGCCCGGACGATTTTCTGCAGCATCGTTACCTCGCATCCCTCGGCGTCGATGGCGGTTTCGAACATCATTTGTGCCCGTCGTCTGAAGGTTTTATTCGCCTGACCGAAGCCGGGCTCGGCTGGGGGCTGGTGCCGGAATTGCAGGTGCGCGAGCAGCTGGAACGCGGCGTGTTGCGTGAACTGTTGCCAGATAAACCGATCGACGTGCCGTTGTACTGGCATCATTGGCGCAATGGCGGCCAGTTGCTGGGGTTGTTGACCGAGCAATTGGTGCGTTCGTCGTCACAATGGCTGGTGCCGTTGGACTGATGGCCAGCGTCAAGACTCACGAATCAGGCAAAACGAAAGACAGCGGAGCTCTACATGAAAATTCTGGTCACCGGCGCAAGCGGCTTCATTGGCGGACGCTTTGCGCGTTTTGCCCTGGAGCAGGGCCTGGACGTGCGGGTCAATGGCCGCCGGGCCGAGGGCGTCGAGCATCTGGTGCGTCGCGGCGCCGAGTTCGTTCAGGGTGATCTGAGTGACCCGGAACTGGTGCGTGCGCTCTGCACCGACGTCGAAGCCGTGGTGCATTGCGCCGGCGCAGTCGGGCTGTGGGGGCGCTATCAGGACTTTCATCAAGGCAATGTGCAGGTCACCGAAAACGTGGTCGAAGCCTGTCTCAAACAACGGGTGCGGCGCCTGGTGCATCTGTCGTCGCCGTCGATCTATTTTGACGGTCGCGACCACCTCGGCCTGACCGAAGAGCAAGTGCCCAAGCGTTTCAAACATCATTACGCAGCAACCAAATTTCTGGCGGAGCAGAAGGTCTTCGGTGCCCAGGAGTTCGGCCTTGAAACCCTGGCCCTGCGCCCGCGTTTCGTCATCGGCGCCGGGGACATGAGCATTTTCCCGCGTCTATTGAAGATGCAGCGCCAGGGGCGTCTGGCGATCATCGGCAACGGTTTGAACAAGGTCGATTTCACCAGCGTGCACAACCTCAACGAAGCCTTGTTGAGCAGCCTTCTGGCGGCTGGCTCGGCGCTGGGCAAGGCCTACAACATCAGCAACGGCGCCCCGGTGCCGCTGTGGGATGTAGTCAATTACGTGATGCGAAAAATGGAAGTCCCGCAGGTCACCAGGTACCGTTCCTACGGACTGGCCTACAGTGTGGCGGCGCTCAACGAAGGCGCGTGCAAACTCTGGCCGGGACGTCCCGAACCGACCCTGTCGCGCCTGGGCATGCAGGTGATGAACAAAAATTTCACCCTCGACATCAGCCGCGCCCGGCATTATCTGGACTACGATCCGAAAGTCAGTCTCTGGACCGCCCTCGATGAGTTCTGTGGCTGGTGGAAGGCCCAGGACATTCGTTGATACGAAGTGCTGAACCCAGCCGCAGGTTGGGGGTCAATCCCTGCGGCTGCGAGGTTTATACTGCGCCGCACTCAGCCATTACCGGGTTTCACAAAGGTTGCCTCAATGTCTATGCGTAACGATGCCCACGACGACGATTTCGACGATGTACCGAGCCTGCGCGCCGACACACTCGATGACGACGATTTTCCCACCACTGCCCGCACCTCCGTGCATTCGCGCACACCGCCAGTGGTCAAGATCAAGTCGGCCAGCACCGGGCCGTTGTGGGCGCTGGTCGGTGCATTGTTCTTCGCCTTCATCGGCCTGGCCTGGTGGAGCTTCCAGCAGATTTCGTTGATGGAGCAGCAACTGGTGGCGACCCAGGAAAGCTTCGCGCGGATCAGTGAAGAAGCCGCGGGGCGTTTGCAGGACATTTCCGGCAAGGTCGTGGCAAGCCAGACCAACGTCAACACCGACAGCGAAGCCCTGAAACTGCAGATCAGACAGCTGCAAAGCGCACTCCAGGACCAGAGCAAACAGCAGCAGGGTGTGGCCGGACAGGCGACCGATCTGGACAAGCGTCTGGCGCTGATGACTGCTCAAACCACCGAACAGCAGAACGCCAACACTCAGTTGCAGGCCCAGGTCAAAGCCTTGAGTGCAGAGCTGGCAACGCTGAAAAGTACGCCGGCCGACACCAGCAAAGTCGATGCCCAGCTGAAAAGCTTCGATGCACAGGTCAAGGGTTTCGATGCGCAGTTCAAGAGCCTAGGCGCTGACATCACGGCCCTGAAAAAACAGGGTGGGTCGAACGCCGCCATCGAGCGTCTGGAACAGGAAATCGTCGTGCTCAAGAGCGAGCAGGACAACCGTCCGGCCACTGCGCAGGGCGGCTCCAGCACCGCCGAGTTCGATGCGTTCCGTGGGCAGATGACCCGCAACATCAACACCCTGCAGGCGCAGATCCAGAACCTGCAACAGCAGATCAACGCCCGGCCGTGAGCCCCTTCTGTGGCGAGGGCGCGAACGCCCTCACCACACACCCATCGCAACATTCAGAAGCTTTCTGAATATCCATGCCTGCCTCCAGGCCGTCTACGCTCTTGAAACACCAACAAGAACGAGGGATGCGTCATGGGGTTTGTGCAAAAACTGGCCTGGCTCGGCGCGCTGCTGTTGTTGAGTTTCGGACAGGCCAATGCGGCCACGGAAAAAGACGACAGCAAGGCCGCCATCGCCTTGCTGGAAAAGGCTCTGGCCTACTATCACGACAACGGCGACAAGGCGTTCGCGGCGTTCAGCCGTCAGGGCGAGTTCGTCGACAAGGATCGCTACGTGTTCGTAGTCGATACCAAGGGTGTGATGCTCGCCAGCGGCGGGCCGTCTTCGGCGTTGATCGGCCGGGACGTGAGCGAAGTGCTCGGGCCGGATTTGCAGAAAGCGTTCAAGGACGCGCTGAAAGTGCCGGAAGGCAACGGCATCCAGCAGGCCGAGTATCGCTGGCAGAATCAGGCCGATGGCAAGGTCGAGCGCAAGCATGTGTTCTATCAGCGCATCGGTCAGCGGATTCTGGCGGTCGGCTACTACTTGCCGCGTGCGTCGGCGGAGCAGGCGAAAGTCCTGCTGGATAAAGCCGCCACCGATTTGACCAAGGACGAAAAAGGCACGCTGACGGCGGTCAACTCGCTCAAGGGCGGATACCTGCAGGATGACCTTTACGTTTTCGTGGTGGACCTGAAGACGCGGCGCTACGTCGCCCACGGTACCAACCTGCGGTTGGTCAATACCGACTTCGCCAAGGTCAAGGACCCGGAAGGCAAACCGGTGGGCGAGCCGATTCTGGCGCTGATCGGCAAACAGGATGAGGGCGAGTACGAATACCGCTGGAAAAACCCGGTAACCGGCAAGGTCGAGAACAAACATGCCTACCTGAAGAAGGTCGGGGATTATCTGGTGGCAGTCGGTTATTACAGCGCTTGATCCCTGTGGCTTTGGCTCCCACGCAAGGTGTGGGAGCCTTCGGCATCGGTCAGCGTGCGCCGTGTTCACGTCCGCGCAACAAGCGGTTCGGCATCGCGATCGCCGCCGCCAGCCCGAGCAGCGACACCCCGGCGCTGACCATCAGCAAATGCCGGAACGTCACCAGCAACTCGGCACGCAAGGCATTCTGCGCATCGCCGGGAGCCGCGTTCAGGCCATCGAGCAAGACGTTGCCGGATTGACCCTCGCCGATCAGCGATGCGCCGGTCAGATGGGCAAAGCTGGAGTCCTGTAACAACGCCAGCAACAGCGCCGACATCAGCGCCACGCCCACCGCGCCGCCCAGAGAGCGGAACAGGTTGGTGGTGCTGGTGGCGACGCCAATGTCTTTTTGTTCCACCGAGTTCTGCGTGCCGACCAGCGAGGTCGGGAATTGCATGCCGCCGGCGATACCGCTGAGCAACATGAACAGACTGCTGATCAGCGTCGCATCCGGTGGGCTGAAGGCCATGCCGAGGATCGAGATCGGCATCAGCAATGCGCCGGTGAGAATCTGTGGTTTATAGCGCCCGGTAATCGAGGTGCGGCGACCGGCGAAATACGCGCCGATCGGCAACCCCATCGCCAGTGGCAGCAAGTGCAGCGCAGCGCTGTCCGCCCCCGCGCCCGTCACGCTCTGGAAGCGCAACGGCATCAGCACGATCAACGAAATCGCCTGAAAGCTGCAGAAGAAAATCGTGCACCAGCACAGCAGGGCGCTGCGGTTGGTGAACAGGTGCATTGGCAGCAACGGCTCCCGGGCACGTCGCTCATGCCAGACGAACACCGCCAGCACCGCCACCGCACAAGCGAACAGACCGAGGACTTCACTGCTGCGCCATGCGTGGCCTTGGCCGACCTGAGTGATCGCCAGCAACAATGCCGTCAGGCCGATGATCATCAGCAGCGTGCCGAGGTAGTCGATGACCGGTTTGCGCTGGGGAATCGGCAGGCCGATCAGGTTGCGTCGCGCCACCCAATACGCGCCGAGGCCCAGCGGCAGGTTGATCAGGAACACCCAGCGCCATGACAGATACTCTGTCATGTAACCGCCGAGCACCGGACCGGCAACGCTGGCCACCGCATACATGCTGGAGAAGTAACCCTGATAGCGCCCGCGCTCACGGGGCGGGACGATGTCGCCGATGATCGCCTGGCTCACCGAAATCATCCCGCCGGCGCCGATGCCCTGAAAGATCCGCGCCAGCACCAGTTGCTCCATGCTTTGGGCCATGCCGCAGAACAGCGAGGCGAGGGTGAACAGGCCCATGCCGAACAGCATCAGTTTGCGCCGCCCGTACAAATCGCCGAGCTTGCCGTAGATCGGCACCGCCACGGTCATCGCCACCATGTATCCGGAAATCACCCAGGCCAGCAGGCTGACGTCCTTGAATTGCGCGGAGATGGCCGGCATGGAAACAGCGACGATGGTCTGGTCCAGTGCGCCAAGAAATATCGCCATCATCAGCGCGACCAGCACGCTGCGAATGGCCGGTTTGGGCGTTTCGGGATGGTTGAGATTGGTCACGGGCAAAACCTGCGGGCAGTGAGGGTCCCGCAGATCGTCAGGCGAGCGGGGATGCTCGCCAGTGTAAGTCGGTAGGAAGCTATTCGATAGCCTCATAAGGAAGTCCGACGTAATTTTCTGCAATGGTTTTTTGTCCCGCTTCTGAACTGACAAAGTAGTCCAGTTCCGAGGCGCTGATGCGCTGACTGAAATCGTCGTGCTCGTCGAAACGGTGCAGCATCGAGGTCATCCACCAGGAAAACCGCTCGGCTTTCCACACCCGACGCAGGCAGATTTGCGAATACTTCTCCAGCAAGTCCCTGCGACCCTCGCGGTAGACCTTGAGCAGAATCCTGAACAGCGTGCTGACATCGCTGGCTGCCAGATTCAAACCCTTGGCACCGGTCGGTGGAACGATGTGCGCCGCGTCGCCCACCAGAAACATGCGCCCGTACTGCATTGGCTCGACCACAAAACTGCGCAGCGGCGCGATGCTCTTTTCGATCGAAGGACCGGTCACGAGTTTCTGCGCCAGATCCTCCGGCAGACGATTGCGCAGTTCATCCCAGAAGCGCTGATCCGACCAGTTGTCGACGTTCTCTTCGGCCGGCACTTGCAGGTAATAGCGGGTGCGGGTCGCCGAACGCATGCTGCACAGGGCGAAGCCGCGTTTGTGGCGGGCGTAGACCAGTTCGTCGT